>NZ_JBHUEN010000028.1:0-594 GCF_042680785.1 Paracoccus pacificus | reverse complement strand
CCGAGGATGGCCAGGCGGCTCGGGTCCGCGAAGCCGCGGAACAGCTTCGCCCGTCGCTCGATGGTCGCGCTCTTGCGGTCATCGACGATTTGGGCCATATCACTCCTCGCTGATACGTTGTCCTTCAATTCATTCTAGCAGGAATAGCGCGACCATGGCCAACACCGAAAGTGCCGGACCGACGGCAGATGTTCCGCCCGTCCGTTACCGGGTTTCCGGTATGGACTGCGCGAAGGATGCCGCGCAGATCGAGCGGGCGGCGCAGTCGGCCGGAGTCGCGGCTGACGATGTGAAGGTGTCGGCGGCGACGCACATCATGACACTGAGCGCCCCCGAAGCGCGCCTGCCGGACATCGAAAAGGCCGTTGCGGTGACCGGCTACGGCTTCGACCGGATCGAAGGCGATGGAGACATTCCGCCGAATCCCGCCCATCAGGATCCGGCCTACCGACGCGCGCTCTGGATCGTCGTGATCCTGAACGTGGGTTACGGTGTCGTTGAAATGATCGGCGGGTTCATCGCCGGGTCACAGGCCGTGAAGGCCGATGCGCTCGATTTCATCGGCGACGGCGCGATCACCTTCCTTGGCCTGCT
>NZ_JBHUEN010000027.1:0-13797 GCF_042680785.1 Paracoccus pacificus | reverse complement strand
GGACGCAGACGCTGATTGCGGGTCTGACCCACGACGCGCTGATCGCCCCGTGGTGCATCAAAGGGGCGATGGACGGCCCGGCCTTCGCCACCTACATCCGTGACGTCCTGATCCCCGAGATCAATCCGGGCACGGTCGTCATCCTCGACAACCTCGCCACCCATCGAAACAGGCAGGCGACCGAGGCCCTGCGCGCCCATGGCTGCTGGTTTCTCTACCTGCCGCCCTATTCGCCCGATCTCAACCCCATAGAAATGGCATTTGCCAAGCTCAAGGCCCACCTGCGCAGGATCGGCGCCCGCACTTTCACCGAGGTGTTCAAGGCCATCGGTCAGGTCTGTGACCTCTACGGGCCTGACGAGTGCTCAAACTACTTCACCGCCGCCGGATATGTATCAAGTTAAAACCGAAATGCTTTAAAGGCTGAAAGGTCGGGCGGCGATCAAGCAAAATTTGTAATCGCGGCATTGGGTTGGCTCCATGTCGGGGGCGGTCTTGCCGCAATGATATGGATGCTGAGGCGGTGGTTAACCCGGTGCAACCCGGGTAATCGACCATGACGGACTTGCGGAAGCAACCATAGCGTGCATAGTTTTGTCTCGGCTCCCTTCTTGGTTTAATCAAATGACCCAGGTAAACCCTCAAAAGAAGATCGACGACCGGGCATTTCCGATTCGGATGAAGCTCAAGGTACCGGCGAATGGATTCGGGCCAGTATCGGACGAAATGTACCTCTGGCTGGACAATTTTATCGGCTTCACAAACTACGCCCGCCACGGTGGGCTCGGGGCGCAGGGCAATCGGACGGCAGTGCTCTATTTCAGACATCCGCGCGATGCTGTCGCTTTCCTCGATGCGTTTCCCGGACTGGAGCTCGCCGATCGGACCGACGCGGGATATTGGTCCCCCAACGTACCATTCCGATGGCACTGACACACTGTGGCGCGGCAGCGAGATCCGTAAAAAAAGAGGACTTTAACAGAAAAAGTTTCGTGTTAATCAAACCTTAACCTAAATTTCGGATGTTGGTGTCGGGGAGACCCAAGCCCCGCTGGTTTGGCATGTATCGGAGTTCAAAATGGCAGTTGTGTGTGACCAGGCTATCCAAGACCTACGGACTGCGCTTGTGAAGGTTTGCGACTCGCGCGCCGGTTGTGTTGCCGCCTTGCAACTACCGTCGGCCTATTATGAGTTAATCATAGCGGCGTTGGTGATCACTGATTCGCCGCCGTCGCGAAAAAAATAAAAGTCTTTTCTGGTTCTTACTTAAGATCAGTAGCTTCTGACGGGTGTCGCCAGTTGTGCGGCGCAACTAAGCTCTAATACCAGCTTAACGGATTATTAACTATTTTCTTGCAACCTATGCGGGTGGGTCAGCACATCTAGGAACAACCGAATGCGAAAGATTTTGGGCACTAAGGCGGGCGAGAAGCTGGTCGGATACAAGTACAATGACTTCATCGTTGGGAATGGCGGCAACGATTCGATCACCGGTGGCGGGGGGGATGACTATATCCGCGCCATCGGCAGTGGCGGGTTGTTGTCGGGCCAAAGCGGAAACGACATTATTTACGCCCAGAAGGTCGGCTTCGGGCAGTTTCACATGTACGGAGGAGAGGGGAACGACACCTTGATCCTCGACATGACCAATTCCAAAATGTCTTGGGGCCATCAGGGTCACCATGTCTATGGCGGCTCTGGAAGCGACAAGTTCGTTTTCCAGAACATCGCGAAGGCCAACCACCTCATCACCGGCCGAATCGACGACTTCGACAATTCCCGCGACAGCATATGGCTGGGGGGCCAGAAGCTGGACTTGAGCAATCTACCCGCGAACGTCCGCGTGGTCGAAATGCACGGTCAGCAGTGGCTGTCGATCAACGATAAGGCACTCTACAATCTCGAGGGACCACGACAGATGCCGGGCGGTGAGGAAACTCACTTTGTCCATCCTTCCGCAAATCCGGCCAGTTTGCCCACGGTAAAATTCATCGATCAGGTGAATTATGTGCCTTATCAGCTCTACAAGAACGGCGAATCGTCTCTGAACAGCATGGTGATCCAAGACGAGGCCGTCATCAACGGCACGAAGGGAGCAGACTACATTTACGCGACGCACACCAACAACGCATACCACAACAACAAGATTTCCGCGGGCAACGGCAATGACGTCGTGAATGCGAACCGGGGTTTTGACACCGTGCATGGCGGGGCGGGCAATGACAAGATCGCCGGAGGCGAGGACGCTGACATACTTTACGGCGATTCGGGACGTGACGCTCTTTTTGGTGGGAGCGGAAACGACCGGATTTTTGGCGGTCTCGACAATGATATGTTGTACGGCAGCACCGGGAGGGACTTTTTGAATGGCGGTGGCGGTAATGATCTGGTCCAAGGTGGTTTAGGTAATGATACCCTGCTGGGCGCAGCTGGCAGCGATACACTTGAAGGAGGTGCCGGCTCAGATCGGTTTGTTTTCCGCGACTGGACTGGAAAAAATACTGTCGTGGATTTTCAACAGGGCATCGACAAACTAGATGTCGTTGGGCTCACCACAAGAGCAGAATTCGCCAGCGATATCCAGCGAGTTCAAATCGGCAAAGACGTCCTCGTCAGCTTCGATGATTCCGATATGTCGGTCCTGATCAAAAATACTACCGTTCATGAGATTTGGGCCGATGATTTTATAATGTGATCAAAAGCTCCTGTGCCTGCCGGGCACCTCAATGATCGGCAGGTCATTCATCGTTAAACGAACGAAAACCGACTCCGAAGCCACGTCGGTTATCGGCCAGATGATCCATCCTGGTGAAGACGGCCTTGCTCTTTTTTATCCTGCCCATAAGGGCCAAGGCGGCTAAACTTGCAGGGCCGGCGCCGAGAATACCGGACATAACGAATGCGTTGATGTTTAGAAGAGCGTTATCGCCGGGCTGAAATCCGTACATACCCCAGACGGGAGGACCAAGAAAAGGACCCGGTATAGGGCTGTCGTTGGACGCTGGCTTAAAGGTTGATGCGATTTCGGTTTCGTAAACCTTGATCATACTTCCATAGAGAAAACCAATTGACCCTGCACGCACTTCAGCGGCATTTCTGCCGTGATCTGCAAAAGTTTGTAAGGCCGATATCAGCCATCTCGGATTTAACTGGGAGGCAACCCAATCGCCCTGTTCATCCCAAATCTTGAAAAAGATCGACGCGGCTTTTTGAGTATAAGGCGTTCGACGGCGAAGATAGGAAATTGAAAGCCCTTGGTAGAAGAGAAGTAGGCTTTGGCCCGCAAAGCGGTACTGGAGCTTGGTTTTCTGATCCGCAAAGTCGAAGCGCGACTTAGGTTCCGGATCAGTCGGCTTTTCTACCATTGTGTGCATTGCATCAAACGTAGAAAATTCCATGTCGGGCAGCACGTCGACCGCATTTGGATGCTTTGGCAATCTTCTTCGAGTGAAAATAGCGAGCCGGTCCAAATCGAACTCCGAAATTTTCTGTTTTTGGGCTTCGATAGCCCAATCTTCCGTCAAAGCGTCGCTCCGATGTTGGCATGGGCCTCAGACCGTGCCCGTGAGCGTTATAGCTCTGAATCACGTAGATTCAAGCCAACTGGTGGCCGCGGACGATGGGCACTGGTCAGGGTTTCGGCTGAATCTGATCGACGGGCTGCAAATCTGGCCGGCGGGTACGGCCCTTTGATCTTGAGGCCCTTGGTCATCGCCTGCGCTTCTGCATGATCCACGCTCGCAATTCCTGAAGCTGCCGGTCGCTCATCTTAGGGTCAGGATGCATTGATTTTCAATGTGCTGCGTGATTCATGACTTGGAAAACGGAGCGGTGACATGAGCGACCTTTACTGGCTGACCGACGAGCAGATGGCCAAGCTTGCCCCTTTCTTTCCGAAGTCGCACGGCAAGCCACGCGTCAATGACAAGCGTGTCCTGAGCGGGATTATCTTCATCAATCGCAATGGTTTGCGCTGGCGAGACGTCCCCAGGGAGTATGGGCCGCACAAGACGCTCTACAGCCGGTGGAAGCGTTGGAGCGAGAAAGGCATTTTCGCCAAGATGATGATCGGGCTGGCCGCCGAACACGGTGAGAAAAAGACCGTGATGATCGACGCGACCTATCTGAAAGCGCACCGCACCGCGACCAGCTTGGCCGCAAAAAAGGGGGGCGTGGACGCCTCGTCGGCCGGACCAAGGGCGGCATGAACACGAAGCTGCATGCCATCTGCGACAGCCAGGGCCGACCGCTCAACCTGTTCGTCACCGCAGGGCAGGTCAGCGACTACATCGAGGCGCGGGCACTGCTCGGCAGCCTCCCAAAGGTCGATTGGCTGCTCGGGGATCGCGGCTATGACGCCGACTGGTTCCGGGAAGCCCTGCAGGACAAGGGGATACGAGCCTGCATTCCCGGCCGAAAGCAACGCAAGACACCGATCAAATACGACAAGCGCCGATACAAGCGGCGCAACCGCATCGAGATCATGTTTGGCAGGCTCAAGGACTGGCGGCGCGTGGCAACCCAATACGACAGATGTCCGAAGGTCTTCCTCTCGGCCATCGCACTCGCGGCAACCGTCATCTATTGGCTATGAATCCTGACCCTACGACAATGCGCTCGCCGAGACGATCAACGGCCTTTACAAGGCTGAGGTCATTCATCGGCGCGGGCCATGGCGAAGCTTCGAGGCGGTCGAGTTTGCCACACAGATATGGATCGCCTGGTTAAACAACCGACGTCTGTTGCAGCCTGTCGGCAACATCCCGCTGGCCGAAGCCGAGCATCGCTACTACGTCATGCTGGATCAGCCAGACATGGCAGCATAACTGATACCAAATGGCCTCCGGTAAACCCGCGCCGGGTTTACCGGAGGCCATTTGGTTTAGTCGCGCGGCCATGGCCCCAAGTTCCAGAGTTGCGTAGACGTTTGCATCGGCCTCGGCGTTTGCGACGTTCGCGATCGGCTCCGGCAGGCGCCGGTTGTTGAACCATTCCACCCATTCCAATGTGGCGTATTCCACGGCCTCAAAGGAAAGCCACGGGCCGCCGCAATGAATGACCCGGGCCCTGAACAGCCGTTGATCGTCTCGGCCAGCGCGCCGACTTATGGTGGGGATCGACCGATGCCCACCACATCAGTCACAAAATGAAATCGGCTGCCGTAACGTTCGTAATGTTCTTAAGCAGCACCTCGAAATCAGCGGTAATGTTGCCATCCACATCGGCACGAACGACGATCCCGTCTGCGGTACCAACATACCAGACGGCATAGGCCCGGGCCGTGGTGCCGTTGAACAGAAAGGCCTGATTTCCCGCCGCGGTGGTGTTGGCGTCTATCGGGTTGAGGTCGATGCTATCTATCCCCGAAACAAAATCTTCGACGACGTCCTTGGCCGTGCCTGTAGCGCTGTCCGTCACCGCGCCGAACACGAATGTGTCGGTTACCGCGTCACCGGCGCCACCACGCATAAGATCGGTCCCCGCGCCGCCGATTATGCGGTCGGCACCGCCCCAGCCGGATATCGTGTCGTTACCAGCCCCGGCATTCAGGTTATTTCCGGAATTGTTCCCGATGAGATTATCGTTTCCGCTTCCGGTCTGAATATGCGTGATGTTTCTCAGCGTGTCGCCGCCCTGCCCGCCAGTGGCAACACCGTTGACAAGATCGACGCCCACCCAGGCAGCATCGTCAAAGACAATCGTGTCGGCTCCGGTACTGCCGTCAATCGTATCGTTGCCAAGTCCGCCATTCAGGGTGTCGTTACCTGCGCCCCCCAGAAGGCCGTTATTCGCAGCATTACCGATGATCACATTGTCCAGATCGTTACCCGTCCCGCTGACGGCACTGCCGGTCAAGGTCAGGTTTTCGAGGTTGGCGCTCAGCGTGAAGCTGCCGGAACTCTGAACCCTGTCTGTACCCGCATTCGCCGTCTCGCTGATCGTATCCAGACCCTCGGTGATATAGACGTCGTTGCCATCGCCGCCGGTCATGCTGTCCTGGCCGGCGCCACCGTTCAGCACGTTTGCCGCCGCATTGCCGGTAATCCGGTTGGCCAGCTCATTTCCGGTGCCGTTTATCGCTGCAGTACCTGTCAGGATGAGGTCCTCAAGGTTTGGCCCCAACGTATAGCTAACCGAGCTCAGAACACGATCTGTCCCGGCGTTGGCCGCCTCGGTGATTGTGTCGCCACCGTCGGTCACATAGCCATCGTCGCCATCGCCTCCGACCAGCGTGTCCGATCCACCGCCACCGTCGAGCACATTAGCGGCCGCATTGCCAGTGATCCGGTTGGCCAGAGCATTCCCGACACCGTTGATCGCCGCCGCGCCGGTCAGGACGAGATTCTCGAAATTTGCCGCCAAGACATGGAACGCGGAACTGTTGACCTGATCGGTCCCTGCGTTAACCGCTTCGGTAAGTGTGTCGCCGCCGTCGGTAACATAGACATCGTCGCCCATGCCACCCAGCATCGTGTCCGAGCCGGTGCCGGCATTTAGCGTGTCGTTGCCGTATGCACCCTCCAGCCGGTCATTGCCACCGCCCCCGGCCAGAACGTTTGCACCGGCATCGCCGCGCAATATATCATTGTAGTTCGAGCCAAAGAGGTTCTCGATCCCGACGTAAATATCCCCTGCTGCCTCGCCGGTATTGTTGCCTGGCGACACCATATCCGCGATCACCGCCGCAGCGGCGAGGTTATATCGGGCCCAGTCCGTCCCCGCCCCGCCGTCAAGACGGTCCGCGCCCGCACCACCAAACAGGAAATCGTCGCCCACACCGCCATAGAGGCGATCATTACCGCCGGCTCCGTTTAACGTATCGTTGCCGCCGAAGCCATCCATGGCATCCGCCCCGGAAGTGCCCGTCAGATTGTCGGCGCCAGAGGTGCCATTGATCTGCGCGGCAAGCGCCCCATAGCCGACTGACGACCCGTTCGAGAAGTTGATCGAACTTATCTGGCTGGCTGTGCCGATATTCTCGGTAACGCGGGTGCCGTCTGCTTGCGTGATCGTCAGATAAAGGATACCGCCGATCACCGACTGCGACACATCGGCGGCGGTCAGGCCGGTTTTTAGATACAGCTTGTTCTGCGCCGTCAGCGCCCGCCCGAACCCCATATCGTTGCACAGCATCTCGTCGACATCGTCCGAAACGCGGCCGTCATTATAGCCATTGCCATTACCGGGATCGAAGGGGTTGCCGTAGATATTGACGGTAAAGGTCTGGCCGTTGACCGTATAGATGGCACCATCGATCGCGGCCATCTTGTTCTGAACGGCAGCCGCGACATTCGCGATACTCGATGGCGCCGTATACGTGTATTCCTGCACGACAACCGTGTTCCGGCCCGGTTCCCGGACACCATCGAGAATAACCACCTCATCGCGGCCATCACCGTTCACGTCGCGCAGGACTGCGGCGTTTTGCATCGGTCCATCGACCGAAAGCAGGCTGTCGCTATCCTTCGAGGCCAACAGCACGGATTCGTTGTGCACCCGGATGCCGTCGGCGATATAGGTATGGGTTTCCGCGACGGTAAAGTTATACGTTTTCCAGCCGCGCTTCACCTCTGGCGCCAGCGCCGTACCGCCCTCACTGGCGTAGACCAGCATCTCGGCTTCCTCGAACATATGTGCGGTCTCGGCCGAATAGCGGATCACCTCGGCGGTCACCGTCTGGACCGAGCCGTCCGCCGCCACGATCCGGCCGTCATCCGCGACGATGTCCCGGATCTCGGCAAAGCTGCCGTCAGGCCGCAGATAGCGGTGGCCGGGCGTCACATAGGTGCCGTTCGACAGGTGCAGCCACGTGTCGGTGACGCTGTGCAGAAGCTGCGTCACCCGGCCGGGAACGAGGCAACCGGAAGCGTCGAAGGAAAGGATGAGGTCGCCCGCGCGAACCGCGGAAATCTGGTATTGTGTTCCACCTGCCGTCAGCACTTCCGTATGGGCAGAAAAGCAGTTGTCGTGCTGAACGATGTAGGTGCTTATTGGCTTATTCAGAAAAGAGGAAAGTTTCGCTATCACATCAATATTGTGTGGATAATAAATGGGGTTATCATTGTAAGCCGCGACCAAACGGTCGAGTTGTCCTTGACTCAATCCAAAGTTGCGGCTATCTTGGGGGGAGGCGATAGATTTAAGCAGGGCGCTGGCTAAAACATTTGAAGGTGAATCGTTTATTATAATATTAATGTCTTCCGAGGGGTGACCGTAATTCCCCAGGTTCGCATTGATTTCGGAAAGTACGACATAAAATTCCGTCAAATGAACGTCGGTGCCACCAATGCCCCTATAAAGAGTGTGCATTAACTCGTGTGTAACTACGGATCCCGAATAGATTCTTTCTGTTCCAGCCGAATCTGTCAGCGCGTCCGGGTTGTAATAAATAACGAATTTTCCCGGCACTCTTTCTGCGGTCTGACCAATCAGCGGCCGATCAATCACATTTCCTGTAATTGAAGTATAGTATGCGGCATCAGTCGTGAACTCAATTACAGGCTTTTCGATGTTGCCGCCTCTGTAAGCGAAGCTGGCAGGCATTTCTCTGCTTGATATCAGGTCCTTCAAGTCAGTAATCGTTGCATTGATTATAGCTTTATGTGCCGCTGAAACATTAGGGGCAAAAGCAAAAGATGCACTCGTAAAGGCGGTCATGGGGATTTTACCTTTGTTGAAAAGTTACCGAGATCATTGGCCGGTATCTTCGATCCGATCACTGCAAGCTTCTTGAAGCTTTTGGGATAATATCCGGATTTGATATCATCTATCGGCGTGCCAACGAACAAGATTCCGTACAACGATGAATATTGGGAAATATCGCCTACAGAGGTTATTGTTGGCGACACTACCCTCAAAATCATGACCTCTTGTGGAATGGTGATCTGGTCTAGTCTGAAAGGGCCGTTTGCGTATACATCGATACACTTCCCAAGGGGAGAGGAATTATCATTCAGCCTAAGTACACTTAGAGTGCTATAATTCTCGCTTTCTTCAGACAGATTTCTTTGGTTTATAGGTCTACCTGTAAACCCATCATAAACAAAAAATACTTCGCCTGTTTTATAATATAAGCCGCTGCTAAATGATACGATACCGTTCCTTTGAACTTCTGGCGAAGATCGTCTCACGTCGGCCAACGCATCAACCGACGTGCATGGGATCGCCCGGACTGACACGTCCCCCTGATTCGGCGGACTGGTCGTATTGTTCTGGCTGGATTGACTCTCTGTACATGACGGAATCAGGCAGAAAATCGTCAATGCGATATAACTCGAAAACATATTCATCCGGATCAGCTTGCCCCCATCAGTCGGTCCCGGTTACTCCGAGGATCCCCGCCACCGTCTTGCCCACAACCGGATCGACCGGCTCGGCGGGCGAATTTTCTCCCCGAAGCCTCGCTAAAACTTCCATGTCACGCGCCATCGCCCACCGTGTCTGCAAAATACGGACCATCGCCAATTTTCAATTAATTGTGAACACCGCTGTGGCCATTGTCAACTCAATCAGGCTCCAGACCCATTGATCTCAGACTTCTGGCGTGGTTGCTCCGCAAGGAGACCTGAGTGATGAACAATCTTTTCCGGCTGACAGATGCGCGTGTGGCGCCTTCCGAGGTCGTTCTTTCCACGAAACCACGACAAGTCTCGCGTTGATGATCGGCGTGTTCAAATCGGGATTGTTTTCATCAATCGCAATGGCTTGCGGTGGTGCAATGCGCGAAAGGTATACAGGCCTGCAAAGGCATTCTACAACCCCTGGAAGCGATGGAGCGACAACGCTGTGGTCGCCCGGATGATGACGGGTCCGCGTCCTCTAGCTTAACCGGAAAATCCACCGATCAACCTGATAAGTGCTGAGAACTTGCAGAGGTTCTGGTTGCATCGTGCCAAATCCGGGGGAAGATAGGGGGCAGACGCCTCTCAGGTCTGGCGGCATGATTTTTACGCCCGGATCATGCCGGGTGCGGATTCAGACGGCGCAGTTGGACGAGGCGTCACATTCGTTGAAGGATTGATTCCTCGGATCAACTTCTGATTCCTCTCATTATAGGCGATCTTCGACTTCGCCCGCAAATACCAATGGTGTGCACTAGCGTCCCGCCCATGGCGCTTATTTGCACACCGAAGGCATGCTCGACCCAAGCGCTGGCGGCGGATTTTACCCGCTTGCTGGCGTTGCCCTACTCACTCAGGCCCACCCTGCTTGAAGATCTCTGCTTTTCCCACTGACACGAGTCCCTCGCAGTTGCAGCGAACGACTGCTCTCCGCCCTTTTTGTTTCCGGCACCTGCAGTAACAGCGAAGGCGAGAACCGCTGCGATAGTTGAGGTCTCCGCGCTTCTCGCCTTTGCTGGCTCTGAAAACGGCACTTCTGTGGTTGCTGGCGCCGAATGTCATGCAACCGGATGCCCAAGCTGTACGCAGCCGAGTGCCGAACCGAGTGAGAACCGGCACGGCCGCCAACAATAGTTATATGCCAATAAACATACTAGGTTAAGTTCCCAGTCTTCCTGGCTCTTCGAACAGATACATGCTCCCGAAGCGAAAACCAGGCTGGGTTGACGGCATTGTCGCATCAAGACTGTTAGCTGTGCGCCTGCTTTGGGTCGCCACTGAGAAGTTCAATGGCGGCAACACGCGGGTTCGCATGCCTTTGGGCGCCGCGTAGCATTCGGCACATTGGGCTCTTTGATCCGCCTTGTGGCAACGCAGCATGCGGTAAACAACTCTAAACCGCCTCTGTCATCACTGGAACCGTCAAGGGGGGCCCAACGCCTGCTGTTAATCGGCGGTGCTCCCGCGTCACTCGAGCCCCGAACTGGGCGCGTTGCGGCTGCTCCGGTTCAGCGCTCTGTGTTGAGGCAACGGTGCGTTTGCGTGTGCATAGAAAGTCTGGAATCCGCCGTCCCCAGCCAGCTACTCAGCCTTCAGCAATCTCCAGCTCTCGACGCCAAACCCCTGCGCCACCCGGTAGAGATTGTCGATTGAGATGTTCTGTTCCGACCGTTCGACCGCGCTGAGATAGGTCCGGTTCAGCCCGCATTCATGCGCCAAGTATTCCTGTGACCAGCCGCGCTCGGCGCGAAGCCTGCGCATGTTGCGCGCCACGATGTCTCGCAGGGGGCTTCTTGGGGTGGTCTTCATGCACAATGCTATTGTGCGCCGACGTTTTTAACTCTACCTGTTTTAACATTCATTCGACATCAAGGGGCGCGTCATGCCCCAACAGTGTCCCCATTGTATAACCGAAATCCACGAGAATGCATCAACCTGCCCGGCCTGCGGCGCGATACGAGGCGTCTGGGGTCGCTCCGTCGACAGCTGGCGACAGACCTCGACATTTCTGCTCGGTCTCGCCACCGCCATCGCGTTCGTTGGCATTGCTCTCGGGACACTGATCGCCTCGACCGATGAGCGGACCACGTTTTTCGACGGTGTGATCGCCTTCCTGTTGCTTTCACCCTTCATGCTGTTCTTCGCCAGTATCGGCCTGGTGATGCGCTATGTGATCCCGAGGCTGCGGGAAAGCTGGTACAGATAAGGACGATCAACTGGGCTGGCCAGCCGAGGTCGGGACAGGTTATCGAAACGGAGGCTTGAATGATCAAAGACCGAGACATCGAAGACGGCAATCATGAAGCGCCTGATCTGCAGCGTACGACCGGCCTGCAAAGCATGCTCGATCATCTGAAAGCCTATCCGGCAGACGATGCGGAATGCGTATTCGAACTGAAGCTTCCACTGTCGCTGCTGATGACGCTGATGTTGCGCAGCGAGGAAGCTCAGGACAGCCCTCAATCGCTGATCCTCGACGCGCTGGATGATGCGGGATACTGAACAACCATGACAAACCCGTTAGAGCGGCATCCTGACGCCGCAGCGATCCGGGACTGGGCGCTGTATGGACCGCGAGATCCTCAGATCGCGGCCCTTGTCGAGTGCCTCGCCATTGAGCGACAGATGCGTCTGGATGAAATCGAAAAGCTGATTGTTGCAACTCTGACAGCAGAGCTAAGCAAGCGTTAGACGCTACACAGTCGATAGCAGATTTCTGCGATCATAAAATCTATCTAAACACAATATGTAAAATTCCGCATAGGCAATAATCCGCCTATACACTCAGCCTGAGCAAGAAATTATGCTGCTCTCCGATTCGGTCCGTGTCATGATTCGGCTGAGACCGGTGTGTCCTGGTCTTCCGATGAGGACGCGGAGGTGCGGCAGTGGACGACGAATTTTGCCATGAGATGATCCGAGCGCGGCTGCGGCTATCCGGAACCAGCTTCAGCGACATGGCCCGTGAGTTGGGCATTACTCCAGCATCCGTAAGCCTCGTATCGCAAGGGCTTCGGCGATCACGGCCTGTGCAACAGGTGATTGCTGACAAGCTCGGGACAAGGCCAGAAAAAATTTGGCCCGAACGCTACTGAGAGGAGACTGCCATGAAAACATAGAAAAGCGAAAGGCTCCGAAGGTTGCCCTTGGAGCCCTGCTTTGGTGTCGATTTGGAATCCCGACACCCGAAGCATCCCCAAAATCGCACGCAAAGTCAATGACCGGCGCAACGCGTTCCGGCTCACGGCTTCTCAGTGCATGCATCTGCCGTGATCGCCCGCACTTCGGGCGGTCACCTGTCAAATCATTGTCAGGGATGTCACATGAATCCGTATTTCCGTTTCCCGGTGCTGGCACCAGCCAGCCGGACCGTTCCCGCACGCTCAAAGGCGAGCGCCCGCGTGCAGGTCGTCGATACCCGGGCTTTTCTGCCGCAGCCTGTTATCAGCAGGCTTGAATCCAACCTTGAAGCCCGGTGCTGGGATCAACTGGTCGCGAACCCTGATATTCGCGAAATCCAGGCGCAGCCGCCAGAAATTACCTATCGCGATGCGCGGGGCAAGCCAGCGACGCACCACTTCGATTTTCGCGCGCATTTGAAGGATGGCAATGCCTGGGCCGTCGCGGTGCGTCCTCTGGTACGCGTCCGCAAATACCGTTTCGACCGAGTCCTGGAGCTTATCGCCGCTCAGCTTCCCAGATCCTTCGCCACGCGGGTGCTGCTCTTCACCGAAGCCAGCATCCCCCGGCCGACCATTGTTCCGCATGCCCCGACGACCCGGCTCATCGAACGCGCCAAGGAATTGGGCGCGCCGATGATTCCAACCTCCGCCCACATGATTGTGGCCTGAGAGGGCATCATGAAACACAGTAATTTCAAAGACCTCGATCTCTTTATTCTCGATGGCGTGGAGTATCGCTTCGCGTCGAGCGAACCCGAGGGCATTGTGGTAATCGCCACGGAACCGCCACATGCCTCTCGGAGCATTTCCTTCAGTGAATTGGAGGAAATGTTGCGCCTGCCGGGGTTTCGGTATGTGCCTCAGGGCTTGGCCCGAGCATCTGCCGAACGCGATCTCGATGGATTGTCGGAATATTTTCGCGACCTCCCTGAAGACAAGCAGGAGGTGGCGCTCTGGCGCCACGCTTTCGTAGAAGAACTCCAGCGCTACTTCGATGCCGGGCTGGCCAAACGCAATGAAGTGTCTGTTGCGCTCGTGCTGCCAGCCATTATCGCCACTGTAGAGACCCGCTTTCGGCAGCAGCTTAGCGGCCTGCGCAAACGGGCCGGACGTATCGTGACCAGCAGAACGCCGCCTGGCGCCCATTCATTGCTGAACTGGACGCGCAAATATCAGAAAGCCGGTTTCAACATCATGGCACTGGTTCCATGTCAACGGCGGCGTAAAACCCAGCCACTGGGCGGCGCAAAAGTCGGCCACCCTTGCGCGCGGCT
>NZ_JBHUEN010000026.1:0-20894 GCF_042680785.1 Paracoccus pacificus | reverse complement strand
CCGTTTTAGATCTTGAATCAGAACTCAAACCCTATGGGAATCCCTTAAATGAAGACGCCCTCTAGCTTTCGGGCCGCCACCTTTCGGGAGCACCGCCTTCTTCAGGGTGCCATCTTTCTTTCAGCCCAAGCCGGTCGATGAATGCGTGTTGGCGCACCCGACATCCGCCGCGGCGATCCGGCCCTCTACGCCGAGTCGGTCCGGTTGATCGGGGCGGTGCCGCGCCCCGACCGCGATCCTGTCTCCGGGGGCGCGATCTGGACCTGACGCCGGATCGCGCGGCACCAACGGCAGCGCCGGGGGCGGTAAGTCCGCCGCCTTTTCAGCCCCCGGCTTCTTTCAACCCACCGCTTCTTTAAGCCCAAGCCGGTCGACAAATGCGCGGCGATACAGCGCCGACAACTCGGCCAGGGGGGCGGCATCGCCGCCAAGGTCGACGTTGTCGCCGCCGAAGAACCCGACCAGCGTCAGTTCGACCTTGCCGGCCTCGGCCTTCAGCGCCTCATAGGCGTCGCGCGGACAGGCGATCAGATAGCGGCCCTGATCCTCGCCGAACAGATGGGCGATGCGCGGGTCGGACAGGGTGACGCCGATGCCCGCCGCCTCGGCCATTTCGAACGCGGCCAGCGCCAGCCCGCCGTCGGACAGATCGGCCGCGGCACGCAGGCGCGCGCGGTTGGCCAGCAGGAATTCACCGTTCCGGCGCTCGGAGTCCAGATCGACGGGTGGGGCGTCGCCCGCCTCGATCCCGAAGGCCTCCAGCGCCAGCGCCGACTGCTCCAGATGCCCGCGGGTGTGGCCGATGACAACCGCCAGATCGCCGGTCTGCGGCTGGCCCGCGATCAGCTCGTCCAGATCCGCGATCAGCCCGACGCCACCGATCGTCGGGGTCGGCATGATCGCCCGGCCGTCGGTTTCGTTGTAAAGGCTGACGTTGCCGGACACGATGGGGAAATCCAGCGCCTTGCAGGCCATGCCGATGCCTTTGATGGCGCCGACAAGCTGGCCCATGATCTCGGGCTTTTCGGGATTGCCGAAGTTCAGATTGTCGGTCGCGGCCAGCGGCCGCGCGCCGGTCGCGACCAGATTGCGCCATGCCTCGGCCACCGCCTGCTTGCCGCCCTCGACGGGGTTCGCCCGCACATAGCGCGGCGTCACATCCGAGGTGAAGGCCAGCGCCTTGTCGGTGCCGTGCACGCGCACCACACCCGCGCCAAGGCCGGGACGGCGCACGGTATCGGCGCCGACCTGGGTGTCGTATTGCTGCCAGACCCAATGCTTGCGGGCGTGGTTCGGACTGCTGATCAGCGCGCGCAATGCGGCGATCGGCGCGATCTCGGGCAGGGGGGCGGCGCGTTCGGCTTTGGGCGTTTCCACCCATGGCCGGTCGTATTCCGGCGCGCTCGAGGCCAACCGCGACAGGGGCAGGTCGGCCTTGACCTCATTTCCCAGCATGATCAGGAAACGGTCCTCGGCGATGGTTTCACCCACCACAGCGAAATCCAGGTCCCATTTTTCAAAGATCGCCCGCGCCTCGGCCTCTTTCTCGGGCTTCAGCACCATCAGCATGCGTTCCTGCGATTCGGACAGCATCATTTCATAGGCGGTCATCCGGGTTTCGCGCACCGGCACGCGGTCAAGGTCCAGCCGGATGCCAAGCCCGCCCTTGTCGCCCATCTCGACCGCCGAACAGGTCAGCCCCGCGGCACCCATATCCTGAATCGAAATGACGCTGTCGGTCGCCATCAGTTCCAGACATGCCTCCAGCAGGCATTTCTCGGTGAAGGGGTCGCCGACCTGAACCGTGGGGCGCTTTTCCTCGATCGTGTCGTCGAATTCAGCGCTTGCCATGGTCGCGCCGCCCACGCCGTCGCGGCCGGTCTTGGCGCCCAGATAGACCACCGGCATGCCGACGCCCGAGGCCGCCGAGTAAAAGATCTTGTCGCTGTCGGCCAGACCCGCCGCGAAAGCGTTGACCAGACAGTTGCCGTCATAGCTTGAATGAAACCGCACCTCGCCGCCGACATTCGGCACGCCGAAGGCATTGCCATAGGCGCCGATGCCCTCGACCACGCCGCGGACCAGATGCGCGGTCTTGGGGTGGTCGGGACGGCCGAAGGACAGCGCGTCCATCGCGGCGATCGGCCGGGCGCCCATGGTGAACACGTCGCGCAGGATGCCGCCGACGCCGGTCGCGGCGCCCTGATGCGGCTCTATATATGACGGGTGATTGTGGCTTTCCATCTTGAACACCACGGCCTGCCCGTCGCCGATGTCGACCACGCCCGCATTCTCGCCCGGGCCACAGATCACCTGCGGGCCGGTCGTGGGCAGGGTGCGCAGCCATTTCTTCGAGGATTTGTAGGAACAATGCTCGTTCCACATCGCCGAGAAGATGCCGAGTTCGGTGAAACTGGGGGTGCGGCCGATGATTTCCAGAATGCGGTCGTATTCATCCGGCTTCAGCCCATGGGCGGCGATCAACTCGGGCGTGATCTCGGGTTCGCGCTGCATCCTGTTTTTCCTGACATGGCCGTGGATGAGCCGCCTTTTACGGGGCCGCGCGCCCGGAGGAAAGAGGCGATACGGCGAACCGGAATTATCCGTCGCACCGCCCCCGGCGCCGGTCGGATTGAAATGCCGCGTCCCGAAACCGGGTTGGGTGGCTTCAGGCCATTGCCGCAGGTCGATGGTTTGCGCGGCGCATTGATGCGGGCTAAGGACAGACCAGAATTTGGGAGGTTTATCTTGCGCATTTGGATGTCCGTGGCCGCCGTGGTGCTTTTGACGGTTTCAACCGTTTCAGCGCGGTCGGGGACGATTTGCACGATCCTGATGGACGCGCGTTCGGCAGAGATATTGCTGGAGGACGGGGATTGCGCGTCTCGGGTCACCCCGACCTCGACCTTCAAGATACCGCTGGCGGTGATGGCCTATGACGCCGGAATCCTGAAGGGTGTGCATGATCCCGTCATGACGTTCCGCCCGGGCGACGCGGACTGGGGCGCCAACTGGAAACGCGACACGGATCCGGCGGATTGGATGCGCTATTCGGTGCTTTGGTATTCCCAGCGTATCACCAAAGCCATGGGAAGCGCCGCGTTAACCCGTTACGCGCAGGAATTCGGCTACGGGAATGCCGATTTCTCGGGCGATCCCGGGTTTGAAAACGGGCTGGAAAGAGCATGGGTTTCCTCGTCCCTGCAAATATCCCCGCGTGAGCAGGCAAACTTTCTGCGGTCACTGGTGCTGGAGACATTGCCAGTCGATCGACAAGCGATGTCACGGGCGCGGGACTTGGTAGAGGCCCACCGATCAGGCGGTTGGCAAGTTTACGGAAAGACCGGGGGCGCCTATCCGCGACGGGCGGATCGCAGTTTCGACTATGCACATGGCTGGGGCTGGTATGTGGGCTGGGCACGGCGAGAGGGCGAGGAAAGGGTGCTGATCTTCGCAAGGCTGACCCAAGCGACTGCGCGAACCTCCGCTTCACCCGGCCAACTTACCCGCGAGGCGTTTTTGCAGGAGTGGCCTCAACTGGCGGAAGGGCAATGACCGCACCTTCAGCAAAGCCGACCAAACCCGGTTCAACCGCATGGCCAAAAAAAAGCCGGGCACAAGGCCCGGCCTAAGTCCAACAGGGAGGTTGAAAGTGATGAGAGTTTCCTCAGGATCATCGCTTTCGAGACCGATCTATGTGTGAAATCCTGGCAGTTCAAGAACAAAGAGGATGCATAACAGGCAATTCTGCTATGCGGGGTGGGCATGGCTGCAAGTCACCGCCCGGTTACCCGATGTTCACTGCGCGGCAACTTCACTGTGCGGCAACATTGTCGGATTCGGAAATCAGCTTCCGGTGCGACTGGATCTCCTCAAGCACGAAATCGCGGAAAGCCGCAACCCTGCGCGACTGCCGCAATTCCTCGGGGTAGGCCAGAAACACCGGCACCTCGGCCGAATCCAACTCGGGCAGAACCCAGACCAGATTGGGGAAATCGACGGTCAGGTAATCGGGCAGGACGCCGACGCCGACGTTGGACAGCACCCCCTGAAGCACCCCGAAATAGTTGTTGACCATCAGGATCGAGCTTGGCTGCTGTTCAAGGATCAACTGCGAAAGCGCCGCACCGGCGGTGACCTGCGGGGTGGAAGGGCTTTGGCAGATCAGCCGGCGGCTGGCCATTTCCTCGACCGTGGTGGGGGTGCCGAACTCTTCCAGATAGGCGGGCGTGGCATAAAGCCGCATACGGATGTTCAGCAACCGGCGCCGGATCAGATCCTGCTGGTTGGGTTCCTTCATCCGGATGGCGACGTCGGCCTCGCGCATGGGAAGGTCAAGCACCCGCTCCTCCAGCATCAGGTCGATTTTCAGATCGGGATAGCGGGCGTAAAGCTTGGCCAGACGCGGCACCAGCCACAGCGTTCCGAAACCGGTGGTGGTGGTGACGCGCAGATTGCCGAAAACATGTTCCTCGGAATCGCGGATCCGGGCGGCGGTGGTATCCAGCTTGCGGTTCATGCTGGCCGTCGCCTCGAACAGAAGCTCGCCCTGTTCGGTCAGAATCAGCCCGCGCGCGTGGCGGTGGAAAAGCGTGGTCCCAAGCGATTCCTCAAGCGCGCGAATCTGTCGGCTGACGGCGGATTGTGACAGATGCAGCGTGTCGCCGGCATGAGTCAGGCTGCCCGCATCCGCGACCGCGTGAAATATTCTGAGCTTGTCCCAGTCCATGGGGTCAATATCCTGTCACAATCCGTTGCCGAACTTTGCAATGGTTACCATATAGGAAGCCATTCCCAAGGTGCGAGAAAAAAGAAGAAACTTCTTTATCGGTCAACATTTCTGACCTATTATACGGGGAAGCCGTCAAGCCGGGAGGAGGGCCAGATGAGCGTCCAGGATTTTTCGCTAACCGACAGATTTGACCTGTCAAAGCAGCATGTTCTGCTGAACGGCACGCAGGCGCTGGTGCGGCTGATGCTGATGCAGGCGGCGCGCGACAAGGCGGCGGGGCTGAACACGGCGGGGCTGGTCACCGGCTATCGCGGCAGCCCGCTGGGCGGTGTCGATCTTCAGATGATGAAGTCGAAAAAGGAACTCGGCGCCGCCAACGTGCTGTTTCAGCCGGGCCTGAACGAGGATCTGGCGGCGACAGCCATCTGGGGCAGCCAGCAGGCCGAGTTGCGGGGCGAGGGCGCCTATGACGGCGTTTTCGCGCTGTGGTACGGCAAGGGGCCGGGCGTCGACCGCTCGGGCGATGTGATGCGCCACGGCAATATGGCGGGGTCGTCGCATTATGGCGGCGTCGTCATGGCGATGGGCGACGACCATACCGGCGAATCCTCGACCGTGCTGCACCAGTCCGACTGGGCGATGGTCGATGCCTATATCCCGGTGCTGTCGCCGGCCGGTGTGCAGGAAATCCTCGACTACGGGCTTTACGGCTTTGCGCTGTCGCGTTTCGCCGGGGTCTGGACCGGGCTGAAAACCATGAAGGACACGGTCGAGGCGACCAGCGTCGTCGACGGCACCCCGGACCGGCTGGAATTCGTCATCCCCGATTTCGCCATGCCCGAGGGCGGGCTGAACATCCGGCTGGGCGACACGCCCGTGGCGCAAGAGGCCCGGATGATCGACTATAAACGTTTCGCGGCCGAGGCTTTCTCGCGCGCGAACCGCATCGACCGGCGGATCTGGGGAAAGCCCGGCGCGAAAATCGGCTTTGTCGCGGCCGGCAAGAACTGGCTGGATCTGGTCCATGCGCTGGCGCTTCTGGGCATCGACGAGGCCGAGGCCGACCGGCTGGGCATCTCGACCTACAAGATCGGCCAGACCTTCCCGATGGACATGAAAACCTTTCAGGAATGGTCCGAGCCGCTGGATCTGGTCGTGGTGATCGAGGAAAAGCGCAAGCTGATCGAGGTGCAGGTCAAGGAGGCGATTTTCGACAACCGCCACGGCCGCCGCGTCATCGGCTGGAAGCACGACCGCACCGGCGAAGAGGTTTTCCCGACCCGCTATGCGCTCGACCCGGTGATGATCGCCCAGAAACTGGGCGGCATCCTGATCGAGGAAGGCCGGGGCACCGATGGCATCAAGGCGGGCCTTGAACGGCTGAACGACGCGCGCCGCAACGACAACGCCCCCGAGATCGCGACCCGGACCCCGTGGTTCTGCTCGGGGTGCCCGCATAACACCTCGACCCGCCTGCCCGAAGGCGCGCGCGCCTATGCCGGAATCGGCTGCCATTACATGGTGCAGTGGATGGACCGCGAGACCACCGGCTTCACCCAGATGGGCGGCGAGGGCGTGAACTGGGTCGGCGAGGCGCCGTTCTCGAAAAGAAAGCATGTGTTTCAGAACCTTGGCGACGGAACCTATAACCACTCCGGGTCGCTGGCGATCCGCGCCGCGAAGGCGGCGGGGACCAACATCACTTTCAAGATCCTGTTCAACGACGCGGTGGCGATGACCGGCGGCCAGCCGAATGAAGGCGGCCTGACCGCCCAGCAGATCACTCGCGAATTGCAGGCGATGGGCGTCCACCCGGTCGTGGTGGTCTATGACGAGAAAGAGGAACTCGACCGCGCCACCTTCCCGCAGGGGCTGCGCTTCGAGACCCGCGACCAGATGATGCCGGTCCAGAAGGAGCTTGAGGATGTGGGCGGCGTCAGTGCCATCGTCTATGTGCAGACCTGCGCGGCCGAAAAGCGGCGGCGCCGCAAGAAGGGGAAATTCCCCGACCCGGACAAGCGCATCTTCATCAACACCGACATCTGCGAGGGCTGTGGCGATTGCTCGGTGCAGTCGAACTGCGTCTCGGTGGTGCCGGTGGATACCGAGCTTGGCCGCAAGCGCGCCATCGACCAGTCAAGCTGTAACAAGGATTACAGTTGCGTCAACGGCTTCTGCCCGAGCTTTGTCAGCATCGAGGGCGGCAAGCTGCGCAAGCCGCAGGCCGCCGCCCTGCATATTCCCGACTTGCCGGCGCCGGCGGAACCGGTGATCGCGGGCACCTATAACGTCGTCATCACCGGCGTCGGCGGCACCGGGGTCGTGACCATCGGGGCGGTTCTGGCGCAGGCCGCGCATATCGACGGCAAGGGGGCGGGCATGATGGAGATGGCGGGTCTTGCCCAAAAGGGCGGCGCCGTGCATATCCATCTGCGGCTGGCCAACCGGCCCGAGGACATCAGCGCCATCCGCGTCGCCGTGGGCGAGGCCGATTGCATCATCGGCGGCGATCTGGTGGTGACGGCGGGGGCCAAGACCATCGGGCTGATGACCAAGGGCCGCACCGGCGCGGTGGTCAACGACCACGAGATCATCACCGGCGAATTCACCCGCAAGCGCGATTTCCAGATTCCCGCCGACCGGCTGAAGCTGTCGCTTCAGGCCCGGCTGGGCGATCGGGTCGCCTTCTTCGATTCCTCGGATCTGGCGCTGCGGACGCTGGGCGATTCGATCTATTCGAACATGCTGGTCTTTGGCGCCGCATGGCAGCAGGGGCTGATCCCGCTGAGCCATGGGGCGATCATGAAGGCGATCGAGATGAACGGCGCCAAGGTCGCGGAAAACCAGCGCGCCTTTGAAATCGGCCGCTGGGCGATGGTCGATCCGGCAGCGGTGGCGACGATCGGCCATGCCGAGGAAAGCCCCGCAACCGTCGATCCGGTCGCCTACCGCGCCGCGGCTCTGGTCGCCTATCAGGACCAGAAACTGGCGGACCGGTTCCGCGAACTGGTCGCGCGGGCGCCCGGCGAACTGCGCGAAAGCGTGGCGAAAGGCTATTACAAGCTGTTGGCTTACAAGGACGAATACGAGGTTGCGCGTATGCACCTGACGACCGAAGCCAAGGCGCGTGCCGAATTCGACGGCGACTTTCGGATGAGCTTCTATCTCGCCCCGCCGATGCTGCCCGGCCGGGATGCCGATGGCCGCCCGCGCAAGCGCCGCTTTGGGCCATGGGTCATGCCGCTGTTCCGGCTGCTGGCGCGGATGAAAGGGTTGCGGGGCACTGCGCTCGACCCGTTCGGCTATCTGGGCGAGCGGCGGCGCGAGCGGGCGGCGATCGCCGAATTTGAAACCGATATGGCCGAGATCCTGCCGAATGTGACCCCGGCGACGATGGAAATCGCGCGCGAACTGGCCGAGCTGCCGCTGTCCGTGCGGGGTTACGGCCCGATCAAGGATGCAGCGGCCGAACAGGCGGCGCGGCGCCGGGCCGAGCTTCTGGCGCAGTTCCGGGCCGGCGGAACACCTATGCGTCATGCGGCAGAATAACCGATGGAATTCCCCGGCCGGGCGTCCTAAAACAGCCGCCGAAAGCAGGGGGCGGCAATGGCGGTTGGCGTATTCGATTCCGGTTTGGGCGGTCTGACCGTCCATCGCGCGATAAATCAGCGGCTGCCCGATCTGCCGCTGGTCTATTACGGCGACAACGCCCATACGCCCTACGGCGTCCGCGATGCCGATGATATTTTCGATCTGACCTGCCGGGGCGTCGAACGGTTGTGGCAGGAAGGCTGCGATCTGGTCATCCTGGCCTGCAACACCGCCGCCGCCGTGGCGCTGAAGCGCATGCAGGAAACCTGGGTGCCCGCCGACAAGCGGGTGCTGGGCGTTTTCGTCCCGATGATCGAGGCGCTGACCGAACGGCAATGGGGCGACAACTCGCCCCCGCGCGAGGTCGCGGTCAAGCATGTGGCGCTGTTCGCGACGCCCGCGACCGTTGCCAGCCGGGCGTTTCAGCGCGAGTTGGCGTTTCGTGCCATCGGCGTGGATGTCGAGGCGCAGCCCTGCGGCGGCGTGGTCGACGCCATCGAGCAGGGCGACGAGATTTTGGCCGAGGCGCTGGTCCGCAGCCATGTCGAGGCGCTGATGCGCCGCATGCCGCACCCGCAGGCGGCGGTGCTTGGCTGCACCCATTACCCGCTTCTCGCCGAGGTGTTTCAGCAGGCGCTCGGCCCCGATGTTCAGGTCTATTCGCAGGCCACTCTGGTCGCGGAAAGCCTTGACGATTATCTGAAGCGACGCCCGGAGTTTCTGGGCGAAGGCACGGCGTCGCGCAATCTGACCACCGGCGATCCGCTCCGCGTATCGGGCAAGGCCACCCAGTTCCTGCGTCGCCCGATCACCTTCGAATCTGCCTGAGGAAAGGCCCGTAACATGGTAAAAAACATCGCTATTCTTGGTGCATCTGGCTATACCGGCGCCGAGCTTGTGCGCCTGATCGCCACGCATCCCGACATGCAGATTGTGGGCCTCTCGGGTGAACGCAAGGCCGGCATGACCATGGCCGAGGTATTTCCGCATCTGGCCCATCTGGATCTGCCCGTCCTGCAAAAGATCGAGGAGATGGATTTCTCCAATGTTGATCTGGCGTTCTGCGCGCTTCCTCACGCAACTTCGCAAGAGGTGATCGCGGCGCTGCCCGGCGATCTCAAGGTCGTGGACCTGTCGGCCGATTTCCGGCTGCGCGACCCGGCGGCCTATGAAAAATGGTATGGCAAGCCCCATACCCAGCCCGAGTTGCAGAAAATCGCCGTCTACGGGCTGACCGAGTTTTACCGCGACCAGATCCGCGAGGCGCGGCTTGTCGCCGGCACCGGCTGCAACGCCGCGACCGGGCAATATGCGCTGCGTCCGCTGATCGCGGCGGGGGCGATTGATCTGGATGACATCATCATCGACCTCAAGGCCGGGGTGTCGGGCGCGGGCCGCAGTCTGAAGGAAAACCTGCTGCATGCCGAGTTGTCGGGCGGAACCATGCCCTATTCGGCCGGCGGCAAGCACCGTCATCTGGGTGAGTTCGATCAGGAATTCTCGGCCATCGCCGGCCGCCCGGTCGAGGTCATGTTCACCCCCCATCTGATGCCCTTCAATCGCGGCATCCTTGCCACCGTATATGTTCAGGGTGATGCGAAACAGGTTCATGAAACGCTTGCAAAAGCCTATAAGGACGAACCTTTCCTGCATGTCCTGCCGTTTGGGCAGGTGGCATCGACCCGGTCCATCGGCGGGTCGAACTTTGTCCATATCGGCGTGGTCGGCGACCGCCGCCCCGGACGCACCATCGTTTTCGCGGCGCTCGACAATCTGTGCAAAGGTTCCAGCGGCCAAGCCATGCAGAACGCGAACCTGATGCTGGGCTTGGACGAGACCACCGGGCTGATGTTCGCCCCGGTTTTCCCATAAATCATATATCGGTCACAGGACAATGAAATCGCTTAAGAAACGTCGCCGTATTCAGATCGTCGCTATCGCGGTGGCGGCGCTCGCGCTGGCGACATTCCTGATCGGTTTTGCGATGCGCGACGGGATCAACTATTTCCGCTCGCCGACCCAGGTTGTCGAAACCCCGCCCTCGGGGTCCGAGACCTTCCGCATCGGCGGGCTGGTCGAGGACGGCAGCCTTGTGCGCGGTCAGGGCAAGACCATCCGTTTCCGCGTTACCGACAACAACCAGTCGGTCCCGGTCAGCTATACCGGCGTCCTGCCGGACCTGTTCGGCGAGGGCGAGGGCATGGTCGGAACCGGGCGGATGCAGGGCGATACCTTTGTCGCGACCGAAATCCTTGCCCGCCATGACGAGACCTATATGCCGAAAGAGGTCATTCAGGCGCTGAAGGAACAGGGCACCTACGTCGATCCGAAGGCCGCCCCCACGGATCCGGACAGCTAGGCGCGCAAACACCCGGCGCCTCACCCGACGCCTTTCCGGCCGGGCGGCCCCGCAACAGGCGCACGCCCCGTTAACCCGGGATTCACCCCGACCCGGCACTCTGCCCGGTTGTGGCAGTGAAAATGGGGGTTTTCGTGCAGACAATTGATCAGATCGCGGCCGAGATCGTCGGGCGCGAAGGTGGCTATGTGAACGACCCGGACGATCCGGGCGGGGCGACGAAATACGGGGTGACGATTGGAACGATGCGGCGGCTGGGCATCGACGTGACCGGGGACGGGCGGGTCGATGCGGCCGATGTCAAGGCGCTGAGCCGCACGCAGGCGCAGCAGATTTTCGTGCAGCATTACTTCAAGGCGCCGGGTCTGGACCGGCTTCCGGAACCGCTTCAGCCCAGCGTATTCGACATGTATGTGAATGCCGGCGCCAATGCGGTGAAGATCCTGCAACGCCTTCTGGTCCGCATGGGCTTCGATCTGGACGACGACGGGATTCTGGGGCCGGTGACGGCGGCGCGGGCCCATGATGCGATGGCGGTCGCGCCGAACCATCTGGTCGACGCCTACGGGATCGAGCGGCGGAATTACTATTACGCGCTTGGCGATGCACGCGCCGCCAGCCGCAAATACGCCCGCTCGGGCGGTGGCGGAAAGGGCGGCTGGATCACCCGGGCCGAGGCCTTCATCGCGCAGAAATACCATCTGACATTGGCGCAGCATCGCGAAAGGGTAAGCAAATGGGTATGATGGACCGCCTGATCGGCGTCGGCGCGACCGCCACGGCGGTGGGCAACGCGGCCACCGGCATGGCCGAGATCTTTACCCCGAACGCCACCCGGCGGATGGAGCTTGACGCCGAAACCCAGGCGGCGGCGATGGCGGCCGCGGCGGCCGAGTTCACCAATGCCGGCGCGACATGGTTCGACCGGCTGATGAACGGCATGAACCGCCTGCCGCGCCCGGCGCTGGCGCTGGGAACGATGGCGCTGTTCGGCTATGCGATGGTCGAACCGGCGGGGTTCTCGGTGCGCATGGAAAGCCTCGGGCTGGTGCCCGAACCGCTGTGGTGGCTGCTGGGCGCGATCGTCAGCTTCTACTTCGGCGCGCGCGAGGCGCATTATGTCCGCGTCGCCAAGGTCGCGAAGGCGGCGGTGCAGTCGGGCGCGGCGCAGGCGGGGCAGGCCGGCGGGCGGGCGGTGACGCCGACGCCGCGCAATGACAGCTATGCCGATAATGCGGCGCTGCGCGACTGGGCGGCATCGCGTTAGTCGCGCGATAGTCAGGCCTGAAAACTGGACAGAACCGGCGCGGGCGGCCATATTCCCGGGCATGAAACGCCGGTCCTTGATCATCCTGCCCGCGATCTTGCCTGTGCTGGCCATGCCGCGGCTTGCCCGCGCCGCCTTGCCCGACACCTTGCGGATGGCCGAATCGCTGCCCGCGCTGCGTTCGGTCGCGGTCTGGTGGGACGGCGAGGTCATCGCCGCGCGCGGCTATGGCCGGTTTCGGCCCGAGGATCCGACCAACATAAAATCCGCCTCGAAATCCATCATCTCGGTGCTTGCCGGCATCGCCATTGACCGCCGGCTTTTCGAAGGGCCGGATCAGCCGGTCGCGGGGCTGTTCCGCCCCGATCTGCCCGAAAATCCCGACCCGAGGATGTGGAAGCTGACGCTGGGCAATCTGTTGTCCATGCAATCCGGGCTGGAACGGCAGTCGGGCCCGAATTACGGCACATGGGTCGGCAGCCGCAATTGGGTGCGCACGGCGCTTGCAGCGCCTTTCGTGGATGAACCGGGCGGCAAGATGCTGTATTCGACCGCCTCGACGCATCTTGTCTCGGCCCTGCTGACCCGCGTCGCGGGCCGCTCGACGCTGGAGCTTGCGCGCAGATGGCTGCGCCCGATCAAGGGGTTCGGGATCACCTCGTGGGAACAGGATCCGCAGGGCATCTTCATGGGCGGCAACCAGATGGCGATGAGCACGCTTTCGCTTTTGGCCTTTGGCGCCTGCATGGCGAATGGCGGCCGTGCGCAGGACGGCACCCAGGTCGTGTCGGAAAACTGGATTGAGAAAAGCTGGACGCGGCGGACCAACTCGATCTTTTCGGGTGAGGCTTACGGCTATGGCTGGTTCATCTCGAATCTGGCGGGGCGGCCGGCGGCCTATGGCTGGGGCTATGGCGGCCAGTTCATCTATGCGCTGCCGGCCCATGGCGACCGGCCGCCGGCGGCGATCGCGATCACCTCGGACCCTGAACAGCCCTCGGCGCGGAACGGCTATGCGATGGCGTTGCAGAACCTCGCCCGCGAGATCATCGCCATTCTGTGACGACGCCCGAAAACCACCTCGCCGCGGGGACGGGCCACGGCCGCACCGCCCCGATTGACCCCGGCGCCGCCGCAGGGTAGGGCGCCGGAATGGCCCGCGCACCGCTTTTACAACTGACCGACATCTCGCTGACCTTCGGCGGCAACCCTGTTTTCGACGGGCTCGACCTGACCATCCAGCAGGGCGACCGAGTGGCGCTGGTCGGACGCAACGGCTCGGGCAAGTCCACGCTGATGAAGGTCATGGCCGGGCTGGTCGAGCCCGACCGGGGCAGCGTGGTCATGCCCGCCGGCACCAGCGTCGGCTATATGGAGCAGGACCCGGATCTAGGCGGTTTCGCGACGCTGGGCGATTTCGCCGCCGATGGCCTGCCGCCGGGCGAGGCCTACCGGGTCGAGATGGCCGCCGAGGGGCTGAAATTCCGCGCCGACACCCCGGTCAGCACCGCCAGCGGCGGTGAGCGGCGGCGGGCGGCGCTAGCGCGGCTTCTGGCGCGTTCGCCCGACCTGATGCTGTTGGACGAACCCACCAACCATCTGGATATCGAGGCCATCGGCTGGCTTGAAACCCAGCTTTCCGAGACCCGCGCCGCCTTTGTCCTGATCAGCCACGACCGGGCATTCCTGCGTGCGCTGGCCCGGGCGACGCTGTGGATCGACCGGGGCGAGGTGCGCCGTCAGGACAAGGGGTTCGATGCCTTCGAGGACTGGCGCGAAACCACCTGGGCGGCCGAGGATGACGCCCGCCACAAGCTCGACCGCAAGATCAAGGCCGAAGCCCGCTGGGCCGTCGAAGGCATCAGCGCCCGGCGCAAGCGCAATCAGGGCCGGGTCAGGGCGCTGGCGGCGCTGCGGGCGGAACGCGCCGCCCAGATCCGCCGGCAGGGCACCGCCGCCATGGCGATGGACGCCGGTACCCAATCGGGCAAGCGCGTCATCGAGGCGCGCGGCCTGTCGAAATCCTTCGACGGCAAGCCCATCGTCAGCGGTTTCGATCTGCGGGTGCTGCGCGGCGACCGGGTGGCCTTTGTCGGGCCGAACGGCGTCGGCAAGACCACGCTGATCAAGCTTTTGACCGGCGAGATGCAGCCCGACGCCGGCACCGTCACCCATGGCACCAATCTTGAGATCGCGGTATTCGACCAGGCTCGCAGCGCCATCGACCCCGCGCAATCGCTGTGGGATGCGATGACGGCGGGCGAGTTGCGGGTCTCGGGCCGGGCCGATCAGGTCATGGTGCGCGGCCAGCCCCGCCATGTGGTCGCCTATCTGAAGGATTTTCTGTTCGACGATGCGCAGGCCCGCGCGCCGGTGGGCAGCCTTTCGGGCGGGGAAAGGGCACGGCTGTTGCTGGCCCGGATCATGGCCAGACCCTCGAACCTGCTGGTTCTGGACGAACCCACCAACGATCTGGATGTCGAGACGCTGGACCTGTTGCAGGACATTCTGGGCGATTACGCGGGCACCGTGCTGCTGGTCAGCCATGACCGCGATTTTATCGACCGCGTTGCCACGACCACCATCGCGATGGAGGGAAACGGCCGCGCCACGGCCTATCCCGGCGGCTGGTCGGACTATCAGGCGCAGCGCGGCGGCGACGGCGATGGTGAGGGCAGCGCTGAAAAACCCGCGCCGGCGAAGCCCGCCACCAACCCCGAAACCCGCGCCGCGAAACCCAAACCGGCGTCGCAGGGGCTGTCCTTCACCGAAAAGGCGCGGCTTGACGCTTTGCCCGCCGAGATCGCCCGGCTCGAGGCCGAGATCGCCAAGCTGGCCGAGTTTCTTTCGGCGCCCGATCTTTACACCTCCGCCCCCGCCAAGTTTCAGCGCGCGACCGAAGCCCTGACCGAACGGCAATCGGCGCTTTCGGCGGCGGAAGAGGAATGGCTGACCTTGGCCGACCGGGCCTGACCGCGCCCGTCGCCGCGTTACGGCGCGCCATGGCGCGGCCACCGCGGTCGCCGCAATCGCGCTTTGCACTTGGCGACCGGGCGGATTGGTTGCAATGTGGCTGTCTCGCAGCGCAACGAATGTCCGGGCGCGGTCGAACAGGACGAGGAACAGGTGAATGAACAAGGACAAGGTGCGCAGCAAGCTGATCGAGCTTGCCTCGGATGAGCTTGCGGCGGCGCGGGCGGCCTATGACGAGCATCTTCAGGCCAGCAAACCGATCGAGGACGAGGCGGTGGCCGTCGATGAGGTGGCGCAGAACTGGTCCGAGGCCGAGATCGCCGAAGCCCTTGAAGGTCCGGTCCGCATCGCCGAGGCCAAGGTCGCCGCGCTGGACACGCTCGACTTCGGGCCCAAGGAATATGTCGAACCCGGCGCCATCGCGACGGTCGATGGTCAGCGTTTCGTGATCGGCGTCTCGATGGATCACTTCACCGTCGACGGCGCCGACCTGATCGGGCTGTCGCCGGCAGCGCCGCTTTATCAGGCGATCGAGGGCCTGGGAAAATCCGAGACCGCGACATTCGACGACCGCGCGGTGAAGATCGAGGATGTGATCTAGGCACCAAGGCGCAACCGGAAGGCTGTGCCGGCGATGCCCGGGGTGCCAGCGCCGCACATCCCGCCGCGCCTGTCCTTCCGGGCTGGCCGTCGCAGGCTGGCCTGAACGGGGCGCCTTTTCCGCTCAGCCGGCGACGCGCGCCACGATGAACAGGCGCGGAAAGGGCAGCAGAACCGTGCCGTCTGCCGCCGCCGGATAGGCGCTTGCGATCTCATTCTCGTAATCGGTCAGAAAGGCCGGGCGCGCCTTTTCGTCCAGCGCGTCAAGCCATGGACGCAGGCCCGCGCCCCGGAACCAGTCGACCACCGCCGCGGGACCGGCAAGCGGGTGGTAATAGGTCGTCCGCCAGACATCGACGGCCGCCAGCGGCGACAGCAGTTGGTGGTACCAGCGGGCGTCATGGCGTTCCGGGCGGCTGGCGGCGGTGCGGGACCTTGTGGCGGGGTCCATATGGCGTTCGGCGACCTGTTGAATAAGCCTGTGCACCGGCTCATCCAGATTATCCGGCATCTGGACCGCCAGCCTGCCGCCGGGGGCCAGTTGGTTCAGCAGATGCGGGAACAGGGTTTCGTGGTCCGGCACCCATTGCAGCACCGCGTTCGACAGGATCAGGTCGACCGGGGCAGGGGCGGTCCAACCGCTGACCGAGGCCAGATCGACCGTGATCCCGGCGCCCAGCCGCGCACGCGCGGCCCGCACCATCTCGGGCGAGTTGTCAAAGGCGGCGATCACCGCATCCGGGCAGGCCTCGGCCAGCGCTTGGGTCGAATTGCCGGGCCCGCAGCCTGCATCCACCGCCGTCCGGACCGGGCCACCCGAAACCGCGCGCGCCAGAAGGTCGCGCACCGGCCGGGTGCGCTGATCCTCGAACCGGCTGTAGCGTGCGGCGTCCCAATCGCTGGTCATGGCAGGGCGGCCCTTTCGTTGCAGGCCGCCGAACCGGCGGCACTTCATTATGGAGCTTGGGCCCGGCGGCTGCTAGCTTCGGCCCCGGCAAGCTTCGGGATGTGGGCGAAAAATGACCGGGTATCATGACGGCTTCAACCCGGATCTTCTGGCGCTCATGCCGCTTTCGGCCCGCCGGGTGCTGGAAATCGGCTGCGGTTCCGGCGTGCTGGCCCGCGTCTGGCGCCAGCGCAACCCCGCCGCCCATTACACCGCGGTCGAAATCCATGCCGAAAGCGCCGCCCGCGCGGCCCGCCATGTCGACCGGCTGATCGAAGGCGATATCGAGGTGCTGGCGGATGCCGATCTGGGCGGGCCGTTCGATCTGGTGGTGATGGGCGATTCACTCGAGCATCTGGCCGACGCCGACCGGATGCTGGCGCGGATAAAGGGGTTGCTGGTTCCGGGCGGCGTCCTGCTGGCCTCGGTGCCGAATATCGCCCATTGGTCGGCGCTGCGCGTGCTGCTGGAAGGGCGGTGGCCCAATACCGACGATGGTCTTTTCGACCGCACCCACCGCCGCTTTTTCACCTTTTCCGCCCTTTCGGCAGCCCTGCAAAAGGCCGGGTTGCGGATGCTGAAGTCCCGCGCCCGCAACCTGCCTGCAACCCTGCCGCCCGAGGCCGCAGACACCATCGAGGCGCTGGCCGGGGCGGCGAAGGCGCTTGGGCTGGACGATACCGCATTCCGCGCCCGCGCCCGCGCGCTGCAATATGTGGTCTGTGCCGAAAACCCGCCGGCGCAGCCCCGGCCGGTCATGCGGCTGCATTCGGTCGCCATGGTTCCGGCGATGATGGCGGCGCGGACCCTGGTGCCCGACGCCGCCCTGCGGGCCGAGCCGGGGATCGCGCTGACCACCGCCCGGAAGATATTCGGCTTGCCGGGCGCGCCGCCCGCCTCCCACGGCCGCGATACCAGCAAGGATGACGGACCGCGCGTGGCGGTCGTCCAGCGCCTGCGCTTTGAAAGCGAAGACGAGGCGGTTCGCGCCATGGCGCGCGCCCATGGCTCGGGGTGGGCCGTGGTCATCGAATATGACGATCATCCCGCGCTGCTGGATCGGGTGCTGCAACGCGACGCAAGCGGGGTCTATCGCAAGCTCATGGGTATGGCGTTAGGTGTGCAGACCTCGACCCCGAAACTGGCCGACGTGTTTCGCGAGCTGAACCCGAATGTCGCGGTTTTCCCCAATGCGGTGCTGGAACTGCCGGAAATGCGGCCGCTGCGGCCGGGGCCGGCGCAGGTGTTCATGGGGGCGCTGAACCGGGGACCGGTCGCGGCCGAAATCGCGCGCGCGCTGGCGCCAGCCATCACGGCCCATCCCGACACCCATTTCCATGTCGTGCATGACCGCGATTTCTTCGACAACCTGCCCACCGACCGGAAAACCTTTCACGGCACATTGGGCTATGACGACTATCTGGCGCGGATGGCGGCCTGCGATATCGCGCTTATGCCGCTTGAGGGGCGGCCGGACGAATTGTTCAAAAGCGATCTGAAATGGGTCGAGGCCTCGAGCCGCGGGCTTGCCAACATCGCCTCGCCCGCCGTTTACGGCGATACCGTGCGGCATGGCGAAAACGGCTTGATCGCGGCCGCGCCGGTCGGGTGGGGGGAAGAATTGCGGGCACTTCTGGACCAGCCCGATCGGCGCCACGCCATCGCCACCCGCGCCCGGGCCGAGGTTGCCGCCGGCCGGATGATGGCGCATCAGGTCACAGAGCGCCATGACTGGTACCGGCAGGTCTGGGCCGGGCGCGAAACGCTGCTTGAAGCCGCGCTGAAGCGGCATCCGGATCTGCGCCGGGCGCTTGCGGACGTGGTGCGGAATAAGGACGGATCGCAGATCGGGGACGGTTGACTTTGCCTTCCCGATCCTGCATATGGCGCGGACCGGCCGGGCAATCGCCCTTGGCCGGTATGTCATTTTTAATATCACCCATAACAGGGTGCGCAGTCCGAAGGCGGGATGATCATCCCCGGAACGCCTGCCAGTCAGGGGCCACAGGGCGCGGTGAACGAAAAGGAAAGACCCATGTTCGCGGTCCTCAAGACAGGCGGCAAGCAATATAAAGTCCAGGCGGGCGATGTCCTGCGCGTGGAAAAGCTGGCCGCTGCCGCTGGCGACAAAGTCCAGTTCAACGACATCCTGATGGTCGGCGCGACCATCGGCACGCCTTTCGTGGCGGGTGCCGCCGTTCAGGCCGAAGTCATCGACAACATCAAGGCCGACAAGGTCATCACCTATGTCAAGCGCCGCCGCAAGCACAGCTCGCAGCGGACCCGCGGCCACCGTCAGCAACTGACCCTGCTGCGCGTGACCGACGTGCTGGAAAAGGGCGGTGACAAGACCGACGTGAAAGCCGCCATTGGCGCGCGCACGGCCGGTGCCGCTTATGTCGCCGAAGCCGGTGACAAGCCCGCCGCCAAGAAAGCCGCCAAGCCGGCAGCCGGCAAAGCCGCCGATAAGGTTGCCGAGAAGCCGGCAGCCAAAAAGGCCGACGCCAAACCCGCCAAGGCTGAAAAACCCGCCAAGGCCGAGGCCGAGGCCGAAAAGCCCGCCGTCGGCAGCCGCCCGGCGAACCTGCTGGACGCGGCGCGCGGTGGCCAGCCGGACGATCTGAAGGAAATCTCGGGCGTCGGTCCGGTTCTGGAAGACCTGCTGCACAAGAACGGCGTCTATCATTTTGACCAGATCGCCGCTTGGAAAAAGGCCGAGATTGAATATATGGACGACCAGCTGTCGTTCTCGGGCCGGATCGAGCGCGAAGAATGGGTAAAACAGGCGAAAGCTCTCGCCAAGGCGAAGAAGGACTGAACTCATGGCACACAAGAAAGCAGGCGGTTCATCCCGTAACGGCCGCGATTCCGCGGGTCGGCGTCTGGGCGTCAAGCTGTTCGGCGGTCAATCGGCCGTCGCCGGCAACATCATCGTGCGTCAGCGCGGCACCACCTGGTGGCCGGGCCAGAATGTCGGCATGGGCCGCGATCACACGCTGTTCGCGCTGGTCGACGGGAATGTGACCTTCAAGAAAGGTCTGAAGGGCCGTACCTTCATTTCCGTGATGCCGGCCACGATGGACGCAGCCGAGTAAGCCGATATTAACCTGACAATGATAGGGGGATCGGCGGGGCCGGTCCCCCTTTCTGCTTTGTATCGCCGCGTTTGCCGACTCCCGCATCCGTGGCACCCGTTTCAGGAGGGAACGGATGAACGCTTTGTTATCGCAGCCGCAGCCACCGGTCGTCACGGCCGAGCGTTTTATATTGCGGCCCTTGAAAACCTCGGACGCCGGACTGATCGCGCAATACATGTCGGATCGCCGACTGGCCGAGGGGACGCGCAGCATCCCCCATCCGCTGCCCCCCGGCGCGGCCGAGGCTTATGTCAAACGCGCGCTGTCGGACGCACGGGTTGAAGATGTCTGGGCCATCGACGGATCGGACCATCAACTGACCGAGCTTCTGGGTATCGTCTCGCTGACCCGGCTGGAGCATGGGCATTCCGAGCTTCAGTTCTGGGTGGGACCGGGGTTCTGGAACACCGGCTTCGCGTCCGAGGCGGTGGCGGCGCTGGTCGCGGCGAACCCGCAGGGCGCGGACACGCTTTGCGCCGAGGTGTTTCAGGACAATCCCGGCTCGGCCCGGGTGCTGACGAATTGCGGCTTTGACTATCTGGGCGACGCCGAATCCTGGTCGGTGGCGCGCGGCGCGCGGGTCCCGACATGGACCTATGTGCGCCGGATGAAGCCGGGCGCGCGGAAATAGGCGGCTGAAACCGTCGGTTCCGGATCAGTGAACCCGCGTCACCGGCGCGGGTTCTTTTTTCGCCGCTTGCTTCCGGGACTGGACGAAACCCGCGCGCTGCGCAAATGTCGTCGGGCAACGACCTGTGGACGGCCATCCGACGGAGCCTGAGCGCGGCATGCCTGATATTTTTCCGGGGCGGAACCTTTTCCCGATGCAGGGCGCGCCGCCTTGTGTTGCGGCGGTGCGCCGGTCCGGCGGGCTGATCGGCCGTGAAGGCGGCGCCCGCGCACCGGGTTCGCGTGCCCATGTGCCGACCGCTTTGGCCGCCGTGGTGGTCGGTGGGGCGGCGATCGAACTGGCCCATTTGAAAACCGAGCGCGGTGCCGGTTTCAGTGACGTTTCCCCGAATATCATCACCTTCCCCGACACGGCAGCGCGGCGGGTCTGGCCCAAGCGCGACGACCGCACAAGACAGGCCAGCGCGGGATGAGCGATGCGGGCCCGCAACTGGATCATCCGCGGCTGGAGGATGCCGCCGCGATCGCCGCCGCATTGTCCGACTGGGAAACCACCAAATGGCTGGCCCGGGTGCCGTTTCCTTATGGGCGCCTCTAAAAATTGCAGCAATGCGGCGGTCGGGGTATGACGCGGGAGGCGTTCGACGGTAGGGGCATGG
>NZ_JBHUEN010000025.1:0-3217 GCF_042680785.1 Paracoccus pacificus | reverse complement strand
AAACGTTACGGGGAAATAATCGATGTCCAGCATTCCATCCGCAAAGGGCATCGACAGCACGCTTGCCCTGCTGCGCAACCCATATGAGTTCATTCCGGACACATGCCGCGATCTTGAGGGCGACCTGTTCGAGACCCGCATCCTCTTTCAAAAGACGATCTGCATGACTGGTGCCGCAGCTGCGGAGGTCTTCTATTCCGAGGATGGGCTCGTGCGCGCAGGCTCGATGCCGAAGCGTATCCAGAGAACCCTGCTCGGCGAAAAGGGCATCCAGGGGCTCGATGGCGAGGCCCACCGTCATCGGAAGCGGATGTTTATGTCACTCATGGCGTCGGAGCGGATCGAAGCTCTCGAAAACACGACGCGGGACCTGTTGGACCGCTACGCACGGGACTGGCAAGCGGCGGAGAAGGTCGTTCTCTACGACGAAGTGCGCGAAATCCTCACCAGAGCTGCCTGCGCCTGGTCGGGCGTGCCGCTTCCCGAAGCGGAGGTCGAGACGCGGACGGCGCAGATGACGGCGCTCTTCCAAGACGCCGGGGCGGTCGGCTGGAAGCACTGGGGTGCGCGTCTGGCGCGGCATCGCGCAGAGCGTTGGACAGCCGGGATTATTGAACGGCTGCGCGACGGAAGCCTTCAGACAGGACAGGAAAGCGCCGCCCATGTCGTCGCGACGTGGCGCGATCTGAATGGGGAGCTGCTCCAAGGTTGCCGCCGTGGAGCTTCTGAACGTAGTACGCCCGATCGTCGCCGTCTCTGCGTTCATCGCCCAGGCGGCGCATGCCCTGCATCGGCATCCCGAGTGGCGGCAAAAGCTGAAGGACGACGAGGGACAGCTCGAACCTTTCGTGCAAGAGGTCCGCCGTCTGTATCCGTTCTTTCCCGCGGTCGCGGCACGGGTGAAGAGTGATTTCGAGTGGCGCGGATATCGCTTTTCCAAAGGGTACAGGGTTCTGCTCGACCTCTACGGCACAAATACCGACGCTCGCTCGTGGGACGCGCCGCAAGAGTTCCGGCCCGAGCGGTTTCACGATCGGGAGGTCACCCCCTACGACTTCATTCCGCAGGGCGGTGGTGATCACCACAGGAACCACCGTTGTCCGGGCGAGTGGATCGCGATCAGCCAGATGAAGGCGTTTTGCAGTTTCTTCGTGAACGCCATCGACTACGAAGTGCCAGATCAGGATCTGGATCTGGAAACCGAAGAACTGCCGCCCATGCCTAAATCCCGGTTCATCATGCGCAACGTCAGGCGTCGGCAGTAGCGTCGGCCTCCTCCGGCTCGACCGACCGCGCATCCTTGGTGGCCTCAAACGCTTCCCACGCAACGTAGGGCACGATCAGAAGCGCCGCGACCGGGTCGGCCCACCACCAGCCCATCCATTGCGTCAGACCGATCCCGGCCAACACCACGATTGTCTGATACTGGCAGATCATGGTGTCCTTGGCATCGTACTTCAGGGCGGGCGCATCGAGCCGTTTGCCATAGCGATACTTGCCCCAGGCGAGGAACGGGTTGACCACGAGCGAAGCACCCAGAATCGCGATACCCCACCAGTTGAAGCCCGGCGCCTTCTGCGAAATGAAGGCGGAGACCGCCTCGTAGAGGATCGCCGCGACGACGATCCAGAAGGCACAGGCAACCACGTAGAGCGCGACCTTCTTGCGGTGCAGGACCGTGCGCTTGCCGGCACCGTCCTTCTCCCCCTTCAAGCGCCAGATCAGCGTCGCGGCTGAGGTGGCTTCGACCGTGCTGTCGAGACCCCAGCTTACCAGTGCCGCGCTGCCGGTCAGAAGTCCCACGGTGACGGATACGACGACCTCGATGATGTTGTAGACGAGGCTGGCGATCTCGACGCGGATGCCGCGCGTCAGATTGGCCTGCCGGTTATCTTTCTGACTACTCATAAGGGGTCGTTTGCGGGAGAGTGTGGAATCCTACGCTAAGCTGACTGCGGCCGTTCGCGCGGGGTGCGGCGAATGACCGGTTTGAGCCCAATTGACCGCGTTGATGTCGGGTGAGTTCGCCGTTTCAGCATGTGCTTGCCCGTCGCGATCGGCCCTGACCTGCCGTTCAGTCCCTTGCCGATCGCCGCGGTGCAGCTTCACTAGACCGGCCATTCGTCCATCGCGCAGCATCATCGGAGGATGAAGGTGGGCAGGGCGGAGATGGTGTTGAAAAACTCCGCTTGAGCGACGTCACTGGTGCTGATTCAATTCTCCTGAAGCATGGGAGAACTGGCGATGATGGGGCCGAGGCAGGTTTCGCAGGGCGCGCTGTTCTACGAGTTCACGATAGAAGACCATGTCCCGGCGGACCATCTGCTCAGGGGCATTGACCGCTTCGTTGATCTCGGAGACATGCGCCGTCATCTCGCCCCATTCTACAGCACGACTGGCCGCCCCTCGGTCGATCCGGAGCTGATGATACGGATGCTCATCGTGGGCTATGCCTTTGGCATTCGGTCGGAACGGCGTCTCTGTGAGGAAGTCCATCTCAACCTGGCATATCGATGGTTTTGCCGGCTCGATCTGACCGACGCGGTGCCCGACCACTCGACCTTCTCGAAGAACCGGCATGGCCGGTTCCGAGAGAGCGATCTGTTCCGGCGGCTCTTCGAGGCAGTGCTGGCGCGGTGCATCGTCGAGGGGCTCGTGGGCGGTGAGAGCTTTGGGGCGGACGCTTCGCTGATCAAGGCGGATGCCAGCCGCTACACCAAGGCCGAATACTCGCAATGGTCAGCGGAAGATGACGCCAGGAGAGTGTCAGATCTTCTGTGTATGAGCGATCCGGTCCATGCTTCTTCGAAAGGAAGCATGCATGACGATTTCCAAGGAACTGCTGGACGAACTGCTGAAGGGCGTGGAGCGCCCTGAGGACCTGCTCGGCGAGGCCGGGCTGATGAAAGGTTACCGCCGAATTGCCGATATTGGCGTTGATCTTGACCAGGAAATTGCGACCGATGATCATCGGCTCGGCTTCGGGATGGTTGATATTGGCCGGGATTACCGCCCGTCCGCGCGCCACCTCGTCGCGCACGAATTCGGGGGTGACGAAATCAGGGATGGCGGCGCCGAGGTTTTCGCCGTCGCGCACCATCATTTCTCGAATCGCGGTGCGGCCTAAATTCTCGCGGATCGCGACAAACTCCTGACCTGCCCCCCGCGAAATCCCTCACCGTGATGTAGAGTCTGCGCCAACTTTGAAGGAGCAGGC
>NZ_JBHUEN010000024.1:0-17505 GCF_042680785.1 Paracoccus pacificus | reverse complement strand
CTGAGACGCTCGAGTTCCTGATCGGACTGGTCCATAAATACCTCCCGGTGTTGCTCGGAATTTTTTACTCTGCGCGACGCCAACCCGCAATCCGCGCGAAGCCTGCTTCAAGCTCGGACAGGAAGATTGCTGCAGGCACCCCGAATGTCCGCAGTGGTGAAGCCGCGACGTAGCATCAGATCGTCGCGCCAACGTCTGCAAAGGGCCGGGCGTGCCATGTCGCTCTGCCAGGATGGTCACACGGCCTGCCGCACCGCCGCATGACCGCATCGAGCCCAAACCAGCCGCCCCGGCTCAGAGTTTTTAGCATTCGCAGCATTCTTATCCGTGGCGACATAGAACAGATTGGGTCGAGCATCCGGTAACCTCGCCACAATGCTCCTGTCTTGCGAACCGGCCCTCCGCTATAGGAATTCTGCGCTGCGCCGCTCCCGCATCAAGTCCACATGGATCAAGAATGCCATCGAGAACGGGACGATGGCCGTTGCGGCGAGAAGGACCATCGTCGTTTCGGCGCCGACCTTGTCAATGAGCAATGCCCCAAGCGTCGGGGCGGCAGCGCCAGCCAACAGCATCGGGCGAGCCAAGCGTCCCATTAGAGCGCCATAGTGCTCCGGACCGTAGAGCGCGAGCGGAAGAGCACCGCGCGCGATGGACCAAAGGCCATTTCCGGCCCCGTATGCGACGAGAGCGGCGGCAGCTGGAAATCCCATCTGCAGCCCCAGGAAGCCGACGAAAACGAGCATGGTCGCTGCAAGCATGGTCCATATCGGGTGATGTCGGCCCCCTCCCATCATTTCGACGACGCGGGCACCGACTTGGGATGGCCCGATCAAAGTACCGACCGCGATCGCTGCAGCCGTGGTGTAGCCCCCGGCGGTCAGGATCGTCACCATGTGAATGGACCAGATGGTCGCAAGAAGAGTCAGCGTGACGCCTGCGACGACGATACAGAGGAACCTGATATCGGCGCGGCGAACGCCAACTTCCGATCGGCGCACTGGTTCATGCATCGTTGCTGAGTGCGTGGCGGAAGCATGCGGCAAGGCCCACCAGCAAAGGGGCAGCGTTCCGAAGATGTGGATGCCAGCATAGAGCAGACAGGTTGTGCGCCAGCCGATGCTTACGACCAGCCAAGCCGAAAGCGGCCAGCACACGGTACTGGCAAAGCCGCCCCAGAGGGTCAGTTGCGTGATCGCGGATCGCGCATCACGTCCATAGGCGGCCCCCAGGACGGAGAAGGCGGCGTCGTAGAGCCCGGCAGCCATCCCGCAACCGAGGACGCTCCAAGCGAGCAGGTAGACCCATGGGGCGTGCGCCATGCTGAGAAGGAACAGACCAATGGCCATGAAGGCCATCCCGAGGCAGAGGGTCTTTCTGCCACCGCTCCGGCCGATCCAGCGGCCGATTTTCGGTGCCGTCAGACCTGACATGAGCAAGGCAACCGATACACCGGCGGAAATCAGGGCATGACCCCATTCGGTATCTTCTGCGATTGCACCGGCCAGCGGTGCCAGCAGGTAATAGCTGCTACCCCAAGCGAAGATCTGGACGATCCCGAGCGAAGACACGACTTTTGTGCGCGGCGGGATCATTGGCCGGGTGCGTCCTCATCTGCACAGCACTCGTCCACCAGGAAGCCCACCAACGCCTTCATCGCAGGATATTCGGCGTGGCAGTGCAGCGTGTTGCCGCTGCGCTCCTGTCGGATCAGACCGACATCGAGCAGCTTTTTTAGGTGATGCGACAGGGTCGATGCCGGAAGCCCAAGAGCGTCTTGCACCCGACCGACCGGAGCGCCGCTTTCACCGGCGCGCACCAGAGTCCGGTAGATGCGCAGACGTGTCGCGTTGCCGAGGGCGTCAAGTTGATGGGAAGCTGTTTCGATGTTCATGGAAGTAGATGCGCGCCAAATCTCGCGGGCGTCAACATCTATTTCCAGCGACGTCGAATTAGATCGTCTTCAGGTTCACCCGTGCCGACAGTTCGGCATGGCTTTCCTTCCGTTCGGAATAGCGGTCGACCAGATGATCGCGGATGTCGCGCGTCAGCAGGGTGAATTTCACCAACTCCTCCATCACGTCGACGATCCGGTCGTAATAAGGCGAGGGTTTCATCCGCCCATCTTCCTCGAACTCATTCCACGCCTTGGCGACCGAGGATTGGTTCGGGATGGTCAGCAGGCGCATCCAGCGCCCGAGGATGCGCAGCTGATTGACCGTGTTGAAGCTCTGCGATCCGCCGGAGACCTGCATCACCGCCAGCGTCTTGCCCTGGGTCGGACGCACGGAACCGAGCGAGAGCGGAATCCAGTCGATCTGCGCCTTCATGATGCCGGTCATGGCCCCGTGACGTTCGGGGGATGACCAGACCATGCCTTCGCACCACTGCACCAGATCGCGTAGCTCGGCCACCTTGGGGTGGTCGGCCCCGACGCTGTCAGGCAGCGGCAGATCACGGGGATCGAAGAACCGCACCTCGGCCCCGAGGCGTTCGAGAATGCGCGCGGCCTCTTCGGCTGCAAGCCGCGAGAAGCTGCGCTCGCGCAGCGATCCGTAAAGCATCAGAATGCGCGGAGCATGGGTGCTGCGCGTCGCAGGGAACAGCGTGTCCGGGTCTGGCTGGCGCAGCAAGGTCTCATCAAGGTTCGGCGTTTCAGGCAATGCGTTGTCCCTCTTCGTTCAGGATCATGTCTCCGTCCTCCTTGAACAGCGGTCCGGGCGGCAGCCTGTCCAGAAGGTCGAGAACGGTTTCGGACGGGCGACACAGGCGCACCCCTTTGGGCGTGCAGACAATGGGCCGGTTCACCAGGATCGGGTGTTCGATCATCGCCTTCAGGAGCGTGTCATCAGAGACACCCGGTTCCAGAAGGCCGAGCGCCTCAGCGGGAGATTTCGTTTCTCGCAAGGCGCTACGCGGGGACAGCCCCGCCGCCGCGAACAACGCTAGCAGCTGCGGGCGTGTCCAGCCTTCCTTCAGGTATTCGATGACGACCGGCTCTTCGCCGGTCGCTCGAAGAAAGGCCAGAACATTGCGGGAGGTCCCGCAATCCGGATTGTGGTGGATGACGATGCTCATGCCGCAGGCTCGGGAAAGCGTGCGCGGGTGCGATTGGCAAAAGCCACGAGCGACAGCATCACCGGCACCTCGACCAGCACCCCCACCACCGTGGCCAGCGCCGCGCCGGAGTTCAGGCCAAAGAGCGAGATTGCTACCGCAACCGCCAGTTCGAAGAAGTTCGATGTTCCGATCAAGGCGCAGGGGGCGGCGATCCGGTGCGGCACTTTAAGGGCGAAGGCCGCGCCATAGGCCAGGGCGAAGATGCCGTAGCTCTGGATGATGATCGGCACCGCGATCAGCAAGATCACCGTCGGCTTGGCAAGGATCGTTTCCCCCTGAAGTCCAAAGAGGATGGCGACGGTTGCGATCAGCCCGACCACGGACCAGGGCTTCACACGCGCCGAAAACGCATCAATCGCCGCCTTCGAGCCCAGCTTGCGGCGCGTGATCAGCCCGGCTCCGAGCGGCAGGACGACATAGAGCATCGTGGCCAGCACCAGCGTTTCCCACGGCACCGACAGCTCCGTCACGCCCAGAAGAAGGGCCACGATCGGTGCAAAGGCCACCACCATGACCAGATCGTTTACCGAGACCTGCACCAGCGTGTAGGTGGCGTCGCCCTTGGTCAGCTGCGACCAGACGAAGACCATCGCCGTGCAGGGCGCGGCCCCGAGCAGGATCAGCCCCGCAGTATACTGGGCAGCATCTTCGGGGGAGATCAGCGGCGCGAAGACATGGTCAAAGAACAACACAGCCAGAAACGCCATGGTGAACGGCTTAATCAGCCAGTTGACGGCCAGCGTCACCAAAAGCCCCTTGGGCTGGCGCGCGACACCGGCCACCGCGCCAAAATCCACCCCCACCATCATCGGGTAGACCATGGCCCAGATCAGCACGGCCACGACAAGGTTCACGCTGGCGATCTCGGTCGCGGCAATGGCCTGCACAAGCCAGGGCGCGCCCTGACCGATCAGGACACCGGCAATCATCGCGAGCCCGACCCAGACGGTCAGGTAGCGTTCGAAAATACTCATGCAGTCACCTCGTTCGTCTGATCGGTCAGCCGCCCCGAGGTCAGGGCTGCCAGGACGACCATGACCGCCGCCGTGCCCATGACGAGGGTCAACCCGCCGATCTGGTAGGTGAGGCCGGACAGGAGCGTGCCGATCAGACGACCGCCCGCATTGGCCATGTAGTAAAAGCCTACATCCATCGTGACCCGTTCAGATTTCGAGAAGGCGAGGATCAGGTAGGAGTGGAGCGAGGAATTCACGGCAAACAGCGCGCCGAAAGCCAGCAGACCCAGGACCAGCGTCACCGTCAGCCAGGTCTGCGGCGCAGGCGAAAACGCAACGGCCACCGTCAACGCGGCTGGCACGACGAAGAGCGCAAGAGCCCAGCTCCGAGCCGCACGGATCAGCTCGCCCTCCGGGCGGCTCGCCGCGCGCAGGATCTTCGGTGCGCTGGCCTGCACCATCCCATAGAGGATGACCCAGACCGCCATGAAGGTGCCGATCATGAAGAAGGCAGCGCGGTTGCCATCCTCGGTGCCGTCCGAGAGCACCGCATAGAAGTAGATCGGGATGCCCACGACGAACCAGACGTCGCGCGCCCCGAACAGGAACACCCGCGCCGCCGACAGCCAGTTGACGTTGGCCGATTTCGAGAAGACCTCGGAAAACTTGGTGCCCTTCCTGCCCTTGGGCAGGCCCGAAGGCATGAACAGCACGACCGCGACGAGGATCACCCCGAGGACGATGGCCATGCCCAGCACGGCCCAGTCGAAGCCAAGCACCGCCAGCAGCGCCGCGCCAAGCAGGAAGCCCAGCCCCTTCACTGCGTTCTTCGAGCCGGTCAGTACCGCGACCCAGCGAAACAGTCCGCCATCGCCCGAAGGAGCCAGCAGTTTCACCGCCGATTTCGAGGACATCTTGGCGAGGTCCTTCGCCACGCCTGAAAGACCCTGGACGCACATGACGAAGGCGACCGAAGCCGCGATGCTCCAGCCCGGATCGAGCTGCGCAAGCGCAAGCAGCGCGACCACCTGCAACCCGAGTCCAGCATAGAGCGTCGAGGTCAGCCCGAACCGCAGAGCGATCCAGCCTGCCGCGAGGTTGGTGATCATCCCTGCGACTTCGTAAAGAATGAACAGGTAGGCCAGCTGCACCGGGCTGAAGCCTAGCGTGTGGAAATGCAGCAGCACCAGCATCCTGAGCGCGCCATCGGTCAGCATGAAGGCCCAATAGGCGGCCGTGACGGCGATATAGGCAGACAGCCCTTCGGGACGGGCCGGGGCGGGATGGCTCACAGTGAGTCCCCGACCATCAGCGCGACGTCGACCAGCCGGTTGGCATAGCCCCATTCGTTGTCGTACCAGGCGTAGATCTTCAGCTGCGTGCCATTGATCACCATCGTCGATGGCGCGTCTATAATCGAGGAGCGCGGATCATTGGTGTAATCGGTCGAGACAAGCGGACGCGTCTCGTAGCCGAGGATGCCTTTCAGCGGGCCATTGGCCGCAGCCTCGAAGGCGGCGTTGACCTCTTCCGCCGTGACAGCACGCTCCAGCTCGAAGACGCAGTCGGTCAGCGAGGCATTGAGCAGCGGCACGCGCACCGCATGGCCGTTCAGACGACCCTTCAATTCCGGATAGATCAAGGTGATCGCGGTGGCCGAGCCGGTCGTCGTCGGGATCAGCGAATTCAGCGCAGACCGCGCCCGACGCAGGTCCTTTGCCGGGCGGTCGACGATGGTCTGGGTGTTGGTCACGTCATGGATCGTGGTGATCGAGCCATGCTTGATGCCGAAAGTCTCGTGAACCACCTTCACCACCGGCGCGAGGCAGTTGGTCGTGCAGGAAGCCGCGGTGACGATCCGGTGCTCGGCAGGATCATATGTCTCGTTGTTGACGCCGTAGACGATGTTGGCCGCATTGCCGTCCTTCACCGGGGCGGAGACCACGACCTTCTTCACGCCCGCCTCGAAATAGGGGGCGATCTTGGCCTCGGTCTTGAAGACGCCGGTGCAGTCGATCACCACATCGACACCGTCCAGCGGCAGATCGGCAATCGCGCGTGCGCCGATGAACGGCAGGCGTGTGCCATTGATCGTGACGCTTTCGGCGTCATGCGAGAACGCGGCATCCCAGCGTCCGTGGACCGTATCGAACTCCAGAAGATGCGCGTGTATCTCCGGATCACCCACAGCGTCGTTGATCCAGGCGATCTTGGCGCCGCTATCGAGGAGAGGCTTGAGGGCGAGCTTGCCCATGCGACCGAGGCCATTCAGTGCGTAGGTGGTCATGCCAGTGTCTCGGGGCTGGCGCGGCCGATGTCGTCCACGGCTTTTTGCAATGCAATGCGGTCCAGGGTCTCGATCGGTAGGGCGACAAAGGCTTCGATCCGGTGCTTGAGCGCCCCGTAAGCCTGTTGGAAGGCCAGCGCTTTTTCAGCATTGGTTCCTTCGACTTTGACCGGGTCCGGCATACCCCAATGGCCACTTACTGGCTGCCCCTCCCAAGCGGGGCATTCCTCGTTTGCCGCCTGATCGCAAACCGTGAAGACGAAGTCGAACTGCGGCGCATCGGGGCGAGCAAACTCGGACACGTCCTTCGAGCGCAGTACGGAAACGTCATGCCCCTTGTCCTGCAAGACCTGCACCGCGAAGGGATTGAGTTGGGTCCCCGGTCGAGTTCCTGCGGAATACGCAATGAACCTGTCGCCAGCGGCACTGCGCAGGAGTGACTCGGCGAAGATGGACCGCGCGGAGTTGCCCACGCAGATGAAGAGGACGTTGTATTTGCGGCCAGACATGGGGGTGGTTCCTGTGCTGAAAGGCATGCAGATATCGGGACGGCCACGGCAGCAATCGCTGAACAGGTATCCGAACAGCCGTTGCACCGTGGTCATGTTGATCGCGTAGAGAAGCGACGTGCCTGCCCGTTGTTGTTCCACCAGCTGGTCCCGCGTCAGTGCGGACAGATAGGTGGACATCGTGCTCGCCTTGACGCCAAGCGTGGAGGCGATCTCCCCGGCCGGAACACGGTCAGGGTATCGGCGCATCAGCAGCCGGAAGATCGCCAACCGCTGCGGATGGCCGAGGGTGGACAGTTGGTCGGGAATCTCTTTTTCCATATTTCATGTATTATTGAATTATTGATTGCCTGCCAAGTGAAGGTTTTGTAACGGCCTGCTTCCGTCGAGGCAGCGCTCTGTTTGTCGCCTCTACTTCAGGCTATGCGCATTGTGCCGTGCCCCTCGATGACCAAAGGTGATAACGGCAGGCGGTATTTCGAGATCGGAACGGTTGTGGCGAAGGAAATTGAACGCAAGTTTCTGCTCAGCACGGATACTTGGCGCGAGCTCGCCACGCATAAGGTTGAGATCCGTGACGGCCTCTTGGCATTCCGTGATGGACGGAAGATCCGGGTGCGCTTCTGCGACGACAAGGCAACTCTCAGCGTCAAAGGGCCCAAGAAGGGTCTGACCCGCGACGAATTCGAATACGAAATTCCTGCCAGAGATGGCCTTGCCCTCTTGGAAGACCATTGCGACGGGACAATTCTGAAGAAGACTCGGTACTTCATCCCCCATGGTGGGTATGTCTGGACAGTCGACGAGTTTCAGGGCGTTCACACAGGCCTCGTGCTGGCCGAGATTGAACTGCCGAGCGAGGATGCTGAATTCGAGAAGCCGACATGGTTGGGGCGCGAAGTGTCGGGAAAGAGCCAGTATAGGCAGTCGTCGCTGTTCAAGAAACACCGGCAGGCGACCAAGTAACCGCATTCACGCGAAAATCGGCGGGAAGCCGCAAGGTCTCTCGGATGCAGCCTAGGGTCAGGATGCATTGATTTCTGTTGCGCTGCGTGATTCACGCCTCCGAAAACGGAGCGGTGACATGAGCGATCTCTTCTGGCTGACCGACGCGCAGATGGCGCGCCTGGCTCCCTTCTTTCCCAAGTCGCACGGGAAGCCCCGGGTTGATGACAGACGGGTGCTGAGCGGGATTATTTTCATCAATCGCAATGGCTTGCGTTGGCGCGATGCGCCCGCCGCGTATGGCCCACATAAGACGCTCTACAGCCGGTAAAAGCGTTGGAGCGAAAAGGGCATCTTCGCGCGGATGATGGCCGGGCTGGCGGCGGAACACGGCGAGAAAACGACCGTGATGATCGACGCAACATACCTCAAGGCCCATCGAACGGCGACCAGCATGGCCGCCAAAAAGGGGGGCGTGGTCGCCTGATCGGTCGAACCAAAGGCGGTATGAACACCAAGCTGCACGCCATCTGCGACAGTCAGGGGCGACCGATCGACCTGTTCGTCACCGCTGGACAGGTCAGCGATTATATCGGCGCTCGGGCCCTGCTGAGTGGCCTGCCAAACGTCAAATGGGTACTCGGAGATCGTGGCTATGACGCTGACTGGTTCAGAGAAGCGTTGCAGGACAAGGGGATACGTGCCTGCATCCCAGGCCGGAAGAAACGCAAGACGGCGATCAAATACGATAAGCGGAGATACAAGCGGCGTAACCGCATCGAGATCATGTTCGGCAGGCTCAAGGACTGGAGGCGCGTCGCGACCCGCTATGACCGATGTCCCAAGGTCTTCCTCTCAGCCATCACCCTCGCGGCTCTCGTCATCTATTGGTTATGAATCCTGACCCTAAATTCATTTTCCATTAACGCTTAGACATCAGCTGCAGTGTCGGACCAACAGGAAACATATCCTCGCCGTAGTGGTGCAGCTTGACGTGATGGCGGCGGCAAAGCCACCTGACGTTCAAGGGTTCATCGTACCGGTCGTGATGAGCATCAACCTTCGCAGTGCCGCATACCTCGCAGACTTGCTTTTCTAGTTCGCCCGAAGAAAGCGCTCGCTGAACCGCAAGATGAGCCAGATACTTCGGCAGGTTGGTGCGGCGCCAGTTCGTCTGGCGGGTCTCGCTTTTCAGCGACGGCGGCCGTGGAGGCTTTGGGTCATCTGTCATCACGCCGCCGCCTGCCGGCCCAAGGTGCGATACACGGTCGGCCGCGAGATCGAGAACACCTCTGCCAGGTCGCTGATGGAATACTCGCCAGTGTCATACATGCGCCGCAGCTCCTTGTGCTGGCGCTCTGATAGCTTCGGCTTCTTGCCGCGCAGCTTGCCCTTGGCGCGAGCCACGGCCATGCCCTCGCGGGTCCGCATGCGGATCAGGTCCGCCTCGAATTCGGCAAAGGTCGCCAAGATGTTGAAGAACAGCTTGCCCATCGGGTCGGTCGGATCATGGATTGAGGTGCCAAGCTGAAGCTTGATGCCGCGTGCGGCCAGCTTGTCGGCAATGTCGCGGGCGTCAGGAACGGACCGTGCCAGGCGATCAAGCTTCGGCACGACCAAGGTGTCACCCTCTCGTAAGGCTGCAAGCGCCTGATCGAGACCAGGGCGGGCACGGTTCGTGCCGGTAAAGCCGTGGTCGGTGTAGATGCGATCGGAGGCAACCCCGAAGCTGGCAAGGATACCCTTCTGCGTAGCGAGATCCTGTTTGTCGGTGGAACAACGGGCGTAGCCGATCAAAATCTGTGTCATGTCCTGATCTGTAACAGTAGCCGCCCCTTCATTGCAAAAAATATCGGACCATTCATCTGAGATTTCGTCCTGCCAGCATTTGCTGGCCTTCAACGGACCTGTTCTGGGGCAAGCTGGCCGTCCTCTCAACGATCCCCATATGATCCTAGCTCGGCAATTGCTCGCGCCGAGCACGAAAGACTTCGGGACTGCAACAAGCAGCAAAATCACGGCCGCGATCACGAACAGCCAGTTGCCCATCAATCCGAACAGGATCGCGCCCGCTATGCCTCCGCCTGTGAAGCATAGGAGGGTCAGGCTATGCAGCTTCAGTTTCGGACGTGCCTGGCGTTTCGTGGCCTCGTCGCCCATAAACGCTGCCAGTCCAATCCCCACATCCGTTGCCATGCCCGAGACATGGGTTGTGCGCACGCGTGCCCTGGAGATCATAGTGGTCGCCGCATTCTGGAGACCCATGACGAAGCTTAGGGCAATCACCAGAAGTTTCTGTTGGGTGCTGTCTCGGATCAGAACGACGCCCAAACACAAGAGGATCACCGCCTCTGCAGCGATAGCAAGAGCATAGACCGGACGGAGTTGGTTGCGTTCGCCCGTCTGTATGGCGAGGGCGGTAATCCCGGCCCCGCAGATGAACGCGGCAACCAATCCTGCGAGGAACAGCGCTGTCGTGATTTCACCGCCCGCAATCTGATCCGCAAATGCCGAAACATTGCCTGTCATGTTTGCGGTGAACGATCTGGCTAGGAGAAATCCGACGGCATTCAGCGCTCCGGCGACGGTCGAGAGCAGACCGGCCAAAAACAGATCGATACTCGGTTCGCTCATCCCCGACTCGGATCAGCATTGCGGCGCCTTTGTCATGCAAGCACATCGAGACGATATGTAGCCTTGCGAGAAGTCTGCAACCCGGCCTCGACGTCCCCTCCCAGAAGCCCCCGCCAAGCCATTGAACAATCACTTCTAAGTACTGGATGCCGGCCACACTATGGTCGGCAGGGCAGCATTTCGTCGCAATACTGTCACTGAGGAGGGCTAAGACTATCCCGAACTCTTGACGGTCCGGCAGGAGAATGGATCCGTGACAGACAAAAAGCGACCAACAAGCCTGGAGGCTACACTCGTTTCCCTGGCAGGGGCAGGCGTTTCGAACAAGGACATGCTGGAGCAGATCCGAAAGCTCTACCCCGACGCCTCCAAGAAAGACATCATCCACGCGGCCTTCAAAACGCTCATCGCCCTGTCCGCGCAGAACCCGGATGCCAGCTTGAGGCTGCAGGATTTCGCCTTGACCGAACGCGGTCCGGATATCGGTTATGGCGGGGGTGTCCCGCCAAGACGCGGCGCGTAGGGCATTGTTAAAGTGATCACCGTCTGTCGTTCTGCTCGAAACCACGCCATTGTGAGGAAAGGACAAACCAGGTCGCTCACGTAGGCAAGGGGACAACCATGCCGGGTGACTTGACCATTCGTCATTTATCTGGCCGGTAAATCCCAAGGCAACTGGCGTCATCTGGAGGTCCGTGAGTGTTTTCCATGTCGGGACAAAAGGTGCTCGTCGTTGGTATCGCAAACCAGAACTCCATTGCCTGGGGCTGTGCTCAGGCCTTCCGTGCACAGGGCGCAGATCTGGCCATAACTTGGCTGAACGAAAAGGCCGAGCGGTTCGTCCGCCCCTTGGCCGAGGAATTGGGGGCAGAGATCACCATGCCGCTGGACGTAACCCAGCCCGGCCAAACCGAGGCGGTGTTCCAGGAAATCACGGATCGCTGGGGCCGGCTCGACACGCTGCTGCACTCGATCGCCTTCGCGCCTCGGGAGGACCTGCATGGCCGGGTGGTCGACTGCTCGGCTGCAGGGTTCGGTCTGGCGATGGATGTCTCGGTCCATTCGTTCCTGCGCATGATCCGACTGGCCGAGCCGCTGATGCGGAATGGCGGCTGCTGCCTGTCGGTGTCTTTCTTGGGAGCCAGTCGGGTGGTGCGCCATTACAACATGATGGGTCCGGTAAAGGCCGCGCTTGAAAGCGCGACACGCTATGCCGCGGCCGAACTGGGATCGCAGGGCATCCGCGTTCATGCCCTTTCGCCCGGTCCGCTCGCGACACGGGCGGCATCGGGGATCGACCATTTCGATGACCTACTGGATCAGGCCGCCGCGCGCGCGCCAACTCGCCAGTTGGCCACGATCGAGGATGTGGGAGCGATGGCTGCCTTCCTGGCATCGAACGAGGCGCGCACTCTGACCGGGGGTGTCCACGACATCGACGGCGGCTTCTCGATTACGGCCTGAAGGATAGACATCATGGCAAGCGTGTTCGACCTCTTTGATCCAAGGCTTCAGCCTGGCACGCCGCGCATCCAGAGCGACACGCTTGATCTGCTGCAAACGAGGATCGGTGCCGCTCGCGCCGAAATCGAGGCCAGTTCGCAGACCGCCAGGATCTTGTCCACGGCGGTGCAGCGCCACAGCCGGCGCATCCTGGAAGACCATGCCGAGCGGACCCGCAGGCTGCTTGAGGCAGGATCGGCCTTGACTGAGTCCATGAGCCAGTTTCACTCGGAAGGCCGTCTGGGCGCCTCCCTCGCAGACTATCAGCGCGATGTGGCCGAACGCGCGGTGCTGACCGCCGACACGCTGCGCAAGCGCGGCGACATCTTCCTGGCACACGAGGCGGCCGATTGCCCGCCTGTGCTGATCTATGACTACGAGGTGGTCATGGACGGCAAGGGTCTGCCCTATCCCTGCAATTACATGCTGCTGAAGATCACGCCGCCCGAAGGTGTCGTAATTGACGACACCCGCCGTCCCTATATCATCATCGACCCGCGTGCCGGGCACGGGCCGGGGATCGGCGGCTTCAAGAGCGACAGCCAGGTCGGCGTAGCTCTGGCCGCCGGCCATCCCGTCTATTTCGTGGCCTTCCGCTCGCGTCCCGAGCCCGGGCAGTCTCTGGCCGATGTCTCCCGCGCCGAGGCTGCCTTTGTACGCGAAGTGATGCGCCGCCATCCGAAGTCCAGCAATCCCATTATCACCGGCAATTGCCAGGGTGGCTGGGCGACGCTGCTGCTGGCCGCCACCAACAACGATCTGACCGGTCCGATCGTGGTCAACGGCGCGCCTGTGGTTCCCTGGGCAGGGAAGGTGGGCGAAAACCCGATGCGCTACAACGCAGGCATCTTGGGCGGGACATGGATCGCGATGTTCGTATCCGACCTGGGCGGCGGCATCTTCGACGGCGCGCATCTGGTCCAGAACTTCGAGGCCTTGAACCCCGGCCGCACGCTGTTTCGCAAGTATACCGACCTGTTCCGCGACATCGACAAGGGCGATAAGAGCTTTCTTGAATTCGAAACGTGGTGGGGCGGCTTCTTCATGCTGACCGAGGCCGAAATCCGCTGGATCGTCGAGCAGCTTTTCGTCGGCAACCGCCTTGCCAAGAACGAGGCACGGATTGAACCGGGCCGACCCGTCGACCTCAAGGCGATCCATGCGCCAATCATCGTCTTCGCCAGTCATGGCGACAACATCACGCCGCCCCAGCAGGCCCTGAACTGGATCGCCGAAACCTATAGCGATGTGCAGGAAATCCGCATCTGTGGACAGTGCATCATCTATATGGTCCATGAAGAGGTGGGCCATCTGGGGATCTTTGTGTCCTCGAAGATCGCGAAGAAGGAACATGCCGAGGTCGCCTCGACGCTGAAGACCATCGAGGCGCTGGCACCGGGACTTTACGAGATGCGCATCGAGGATGTCGAGGAACGCGACGGCAAAAAGCACTTCACGGTTGGTTTCGCCGAACGCACGCTGAACGACATTCGCGCCCTGGACGATGGTCTCGCGGACGAACGTCCCTTCGCCGCCGTTGCCCGCGCCTCGGAGGTGCAGACGCAGATCTATGACACGATGATGCGGCCGCTGATCAAGGCCATGGTCACTCCAACCACGGCCGAACTGTCGCGGGCGCTGCATCCAAAGCGGCTGGAACGCGCCCTGGCCTCGTCGAAGAACCCGATGATGGGCCATGTTGCCCAGTTGGCCGAGAAGGTCCGCGAAAACCGCCGCAAGGCCGCGCCGGACAACCCCTGGCTGGCCGCCGAAGCGCTGTGGGTGGAGGCGATCGAGCAGATGATCGACGTCATGCGCGACAGCCGTGACATGATCTATGAACTCAGCTTCTACACACTGTGGTCAAATCCCTGGATGCGCAGCTTCGGCGGCACGCATGAGGCGCATCGTACCCTGAAACGGACTGGCGAGCTACGCGGTCTGCCCGAGGTTGCCCTGGCGCTGCAGAATATCGAGCGCGGCGGCTTTGCCGAGGCGGTCATCCGCATGCTGGTGTTGCTGGCCGAGAAACGCAAGGGCGTGCGCCGCGACCGGCTGGAACGGTCCTCGACGGTGCTGACGCGGGACGAGCCGTTCCGGTCGCTGGGGGCTGACCGGCGCGCGCGGATCATCCACGAACAGACGCTGCTCGCGACTTACGAGCCCGAGCGCGCGATCGAGACCCTGCCCATGCTGCTGCCCGACATGGCGGATCGGGAGCTAGCGCTGAAGGTGGTGCGCTTCATCCCCGGCCCAACCGAGGAGATGTCGCTCGAAACCCAACGGATGCTGCAGCGCTTCCACGATGTTCTGGGAATGCCGCGCTTTGTGGGGACTGTGACCGAGGATCCGTTGGACGACACGGTCAAGGGGCCACCGGATGTGGCCGGCATCGACGCCCAAACGCCTGCCGCAACTGTCGCGGGCCTCGGCCGCGGCCCCGCGTCCGCGCGCCGGACCCTGCGCGCCACGGCGGAAACACCCCCTGCGGTCGGCGCTCCGCCCAAGGCGCCGGACACGACCGCCGCCGAGACCGCCCATGGCAAGCAGGCGCCTGCTGGAACCGGCGGCAACATCCTGCCAGCCAGCGGCCGGGACGAGGGCTGAAATGCACCTCGTCAATCGCATCTATGCCGAGCTTGAGCCCGGCCAAACGGCGGAACTGCGCCGTTTGATCACCCCGGACGATCTGTATGTGTTCGCGGCGGCATCGGGGAACTACAACCCGATGCACCTGCCCTCAGGCGACATGGACGGGGATGGCGAACCCGAAAACGTGGCGCCGGGCATGTTCGTGGCCTCGCTGATCTCGGCGGTCCTGGGCAATCTGCTGCCGGGACCCGGCACGCTTTACCAGCGCCAAACGCTGAATTTTCACGCGCGTGCGCATGCCGGCGACGAATTGCTGTGCCGGGTCACGGTGGCCGACAAATCCGAGAGCGGCGTGGTCACCCTGGAAACCGAGGTGACGCGGCCTGCGGACGGCGCGCGCATCATCCACGGCCAAGCCGAGGTTATCGCCCCGTCGCAGAAATTCAACCGTGGCGATATCGAGGTGCCAGGCCTGATCGTCCAACGCCACCGCCATTTCGAGGTGCTCATCGAGCGCGCCCGAACCTTGGCGCCGCTGCCCGTGGCGGTGGTCTGCCCGGATGACGCCAATTCGCTGGGCGGCGCACTGCTGGCCGCGCGCGAAAACATCATCCTGCCGATCCTGATCGGTGACGCCGCGCGGATCGCGGCGGTGGCTTGCGAAGGCGGGCTGGATCTGACGGGAGCCGAGGTCATCGACATCGCCGGTGATCAGGCGGCGGCCGCAACCGCCTGCCGGCTGGTCCATGAAGGCCGTGCCGGCGCGGTCATGAAGGGGCACCTGCATACCGACGACCTGCTGAAGCCGATGCTGGACAAGGTCGACGGGCTACGCGTCGGGCGGCGCTTCACTCATGTCTTCGTCATGGACGTGCCCGGCCGCCCCGAACCGGTGATGGTCACCGATGCGGCGATCAACATCGCCCCCGATCTGGCGACCAAGGTGGACATCACCCAGAACGCCATCGACCTGGCGCTGTCGCTGGGAATGGAGCCGCGCGCGGGCATTCTATCGGCGGTGGAAACCGTCACTCCGGCGATCCAGTCGTCGATCGACGCTGCGCTGCTTTCCAAGATGGCCGAACGGGGCCAGATCCATGGCGGGCTTGTCGACGGGCCGCTGGCCATGGACAATGCCGTGGATCTTGGTGCGGCGCGCACCAAGGGGTTGAAAGGCGGCGTGGCGGGTCATGCCAACATCCTTGTCGTGCCGGGGATCGACGCGGGCAACATGCTGGCCAAGCAGCTGTCCTTCATCAGCCATGCCGAAGGCGCCGGGCTTGTCCTCGGCGCGCGCGTGCCGGTGATCCTGAACTCCCGCTCGGACAGTCCGATGTCGCGGCTCGCGTCTTGTGCGGTGGCCGCGCTGCACCATGCTTGCAAGAAAGAAAAGGGATGAAAGAACTGCCCCTCGGCAACAGCGGCTTTCTGGCGCTGAATGCCGGCTCGTCATCGCTGAAGGTCGCCTTGTTTCCCGCTCTGGGCGACGATCCGCTGATGACCGGACAGGCCGACCGCATCGGCCCTCAAGGCACGCTGAAGCTGAAGGATGCGGATGGCAATGTGCTGGAACGGGAGCCGGGCGATCTGACCAGCCATGCCGACGCGCTGGCGGTGGTGATTGCAACCGTCAAGCGGATTTTTCCCGACCTGCGTATGGTCGCGGTCGGACACCGCGTCGTTCATGGTGGCCTGGACTATTCCGAGCCGGTCCTGGCGACCGAAGAAGTCATCGCCAAGCTGACCGAACTGGAGCCTTTCGCGCCCCTGCACCAGCCCCACAACATCGCCGGCATCCGTGCCGCGCAGCAGGCTTTTCCCGGTGTGCCACAGGTCGCCTGTTTCGACACCGCCTTTCATCGCGGTCAACCGTTCGTAAACGACACCTTCGCCATCCCCCGCCGTTATTACGAGGCGGGTGTGCGCCGCTACGGCTTTCACGGACTCAGCTACGACTATGTCACGGGCGAACTGGAACGGATCGCGCCGCATCTGATGGCGGGCCGCGTTGTCGTGGCGCATCTGGGCAACGGCGCATCCATGTGCGCGATCCATCGCGGTCGCTCCGTCGCCTCGTCGATGGGCTTTTCGGCGCTTGACGGCTTGCCGATGGGCACCCGCTGCGGCCAGATTGACCCGGGCGTGCTGCTCTACATGCTGGACAGGGAACATCTGGACACGGCCCAGATCCGCCAGATCCTATATAATGAGTCGGGTCTGCTGGGTCTGTCGGGCGGGCTGTCCAACGACATGCGGACACTGGAAGAGGCCGACAATGCCGCCAGCCACCGCGCCATCGACTATTTCGTGTTCCGTGTGCAGCGCGAACTCGGCGCCATGACGGCGGTGATGGGCGGCATCGACGCCTTGATCTTCTGTGGCGGCATCGGTGAGAACAGTCGGGTCGTGCGCCGCCGCATTTGCGAGCGGCTGGGCTGGATGGGGATAGAGATCGACCATGGCCGCAATGCCGAGAATGCGACCATCCTGTCCTCGGACTTTTCGCGCACCACGGTGATGATCGTGAACACGCGCGAGGATCTGGTCATCGCCCGCGCCGCTCGTGCTGCGATCGGTATTCCCCAGAAGGGACGTGCATGATTACGCGCGAATAAATGTAGATTAATTCTTGTTTAACGTGTATCAAATCCGTTGTCCCCTCGCGTTCCCAAGAGCATGTTCACATGCGCGTGGTCTAGGGAGCAGCGGTACTGATGACCATCATCGATCCAGCATTGATCAGCTTGCTATCCAATGTTTACAGCGCCAACGGCGATAACTGCACTGGCACATTGGCGGTTGGGGCCATTCTGGTGGACTCGCTGCGCCGCTCGGCCCTGCTTGCAAAGCCAGAGGGGTCTCCCAAGCCTTGAGCCGTGTGGCTGATCCACAATGCCCTGTCAACGGCGGCGTAAAACCCAGCCACTGGGCGGCGCAAAAGTCGGCCACCCTTGCGCGC
>NZ_JBHUEN010000023.1:15150-23822 GCF_042680785.1 Paracoccus pacificus | reverse complement strand
TGCAGATCTGGCGCTGTCCAATGGGCGCTTCCCTGAACACCCAGAGCCCAATGGAACGCTTCTGGTCAATCAGCACAACTACGCTTCCCGACCAGGGCCAGTCGCCCGATAGCGCATTCTCGCAGTTCATCAAAACGCAGGCAGTGCGTCCCGGCAGGGTCGATCTGTCCAGTTCAGATTTCGACTTCATCCGATCGATCAAGGTCTATGACGTCGATTGGTTGCAGTGGAACCACCGCAACTCCGAGGGCGACGATATCTGTTGGCGAGCGCGACGGCGGGCAAATATCGGCAGCTACGATCAACAAGGCACCTTCAATTGGCACAGTCTCGATATCTACGACGCTCCGACCTGGATGGAGGTCAGCGTCCAGCCTCGCGGCGATTGCGAGGCAGAAGGGCGGTTTCGCGGCATCGGCGTCGAATGGAACGACTATTTCGGCGAGCACGGGTTCGAGCTGGTTCGCTACTAGATATGGCGGTGATGAGCTTCCCTAGATCAAGAATTGCCCGCCGCTACCAGAAGCTGTAGCCTGTCGCGTTAAGAACTAATCAAGAATCATCGAGCGAGGATCAACCAGACCCAGAAAAAGCGAACCCCCGCGCGGGGAACCCGGCGGGGGGGATCGTGCAAACAGGGCGCCAACCCTGAATAGCCACCAATGTTAGGCTTATTTGTACGTCCTCCCTAAGAGCAGATCAAGCAAAAAACGCGCCTGCGCGAACAGAGAAATCTTGCACGGATTCCTTGCGCCTCAACGGAAATGAGGAGCAGAAGAATGACTTATCCACGGGCGGTTCATCCCGCCGCAACGCGGTCCTACCGCGACCCATCTGATCTACACCCCGTCCTTCCGGGCCGGATGCAGCGGGACAGTTTCGCTGTGCTGGTCGAACGTGTCGCGCCGTCCCTCGGTGTCGGCCGTTCCGCAGCCCATGCCTTTGTGCGCCTGGCCGCGTTGACACGGCCTCTTGATTGGACCGCAGATGATCGGTCCCCTGTCATCTATGCAGAAGCCGGCGAGGTCGCCAAAATGCTCGGCCTGTCGCAGCCGCGCTTGCGCGCGATCACCGTTGAGCTGGAACTGGCGGGCCTGATCGAGCGGCGCACGGGCGCCAATGGCAGCCGTTCACGTGCCGCCGGGACTGGGCTCTATCTCAGTGCTGCCATCGCCCGTGCGGACGAGCTGATGGCCATCGATGAGAGGCTGACAGCCGACCGCCAGCAGGCCAAATATCTGCGTGGCCAACGCAGCACCCATCGCCGGCACCTGGTCCAGGCTCTCGATCATCTTTGCGAGATCGCCCCCGATCATCCCCTGATCGGCGAGATCCGGGCAGGCCTGGAGAAATGGCCCTCGGCCGATCAGCTTCACATCATGGATCTCGCGACGCTAACCGCCCATGTCGAGGATGCGGATAACCTGTGCAGAACCGCCCTCGATCTTCTCGAAAAAGTAGAAGAATCAATCGGTGGACCGCTCGAAAACGAGCGTTCCTATATACAAGATACAACCCAAGAATCTTCCCGTATCTGTAACGCACGCGTCGATCAGCGGCGCGCGGGCAAGCCCGCGCACAGCATTTCTTCTGTCGCGCCGCCTGACGGCGGCACGAACTACAATGAAAACAATGATGGGGCGGCCAGCGGCGCGTTCAAGAGCGAATTTATCGCCAAGCTTGGACCGGAGCGGCTGTTCAGGCTCGCATCGCCGGAGATGCAGTTTTACCTGAGTGGCCGGGCCGAACCGCGCTCTCTTCGCTTCCATGATTTCGTATGGGCAGCAGAACGGCGCGTGCCGGAACTCGGCATCAGCCCTGATGCCTGGGCGGCCGCAAAAGAGGTCATGGGCGAGGACAGCGCCATGCTCTCGGTCTTCATCCTCGATGCTCGAAAGGCCGAGCCCGGCACCACGATCTTCAAACCCGGCGGCTATCTGCGCGGCATGATCAAGAAATATCGCGAGGGCGATCTGCACCTGATCCGCAGCCTGATCGGCCTCAGCGAACGGAAACGAGGGGAGGACCCGACATGAGGCCCGGAATCTGGCTGATCGGGCTGCTGGCGTTCAGCGGGCCCGCGCTTGGGCAGGACAGGATCTGTGTTCCGCCCGAAGAGCCGTTCATGCCAGACGACGACGCCACCTTCAGCGAATATGCCGATATCGTCGCCGAGGATTTCGAGCGGTATTTCTCGGAATTTTCGCCCTATATCGCCTGCCTCGATGCCGCCCGCCTGGAGGCTTTCGCCCGCGCCCGCGAAATTTCCACCCGGCACCAGGCCTTCTGGGACCGGGCGGATCGAATGGGGCTAACCGAAGAGGCCGCGACCTATGCCGAATGATCGCGAGCGGCGGAAAACAGCAGATGCGTAATGCAACAACCACCATCCACTATGCGATATCCAGCAACCGCTTTCGGATAGAGACTATCCGCCCTCCACGCGGGGCATCCCGTGGTGGCGCCTCTTGGGCACCGCCGGTTGACCACAAGCTGACGCTCGATCCGTGTCGTCTCGCTGTCAGCCTGCAAGGACCGCTGCGGCCGTGCAAGAGCAGGGCCTTGCAGGCTGGACAACCGGCAGGGCTGATCAGCCGCCCTGGAATACGAACATCCGGTCGGGCGGATAGGGCTTAAGGAGCGCAAAGGCTGCCTCCTCATCGCCGGCGAGCCAGGTACCGTAATCCTCAGGGGGCGAGAATCACGGGCATTCGCAGTGGATGAACAGGCTTCACCAAGTCGTTCGCGACCGTGGTGATCATCGTATGCGTGAGCCAGGTGCCCTCCTCGCCCTCGACACCGGGTTGTCCCTGGCGCCAGAGGCCCGCGAAGGCAAAGGGTGAGGGGTTGCTTTCCTGTCCGACGCCGAACCAGACATCCACGGCCGGATTACGGCCTTTCGTTTCGCAAAAGGCACTGGCAGGGATCAGGCAGCGGCGATTGCGAAAGCTGTCCTTCCAGAGCGGTTCCGTCCGCAGCTTGTCGTCCCGCGCATTGTTCCAGGCCGCAGGCTTGATCGGCTTGCCGGTCTTCTTCGAGACCTGCGGCGTCAGGAAACCCCAATGCATCCGGACCAGTTCGCAGTCCCCGTCCGGGGTTAGCCGCAGCACGGGCGCTTCGTATTTCGGCCAGATCGCAGGTAAAGGCTCGGCATTGCCCAAGCGATCATGCTCGCGCATCACCCGGAAATAGTCCTGCATGAGGATCTGGTTCAGCGTATTGGCGTATTTATTGCACATTGCCTGATTTCTGCCCCGCGTCTCCATGCCCTTCCGCCAGTAGCCCGGCGATCCGCGCCAACTCGCGGATGCGCCGTGGCGCCGGTTCCCAGGTCGCGCCTCGCCTCCAGGCGTCCCGCAATAGGACGCCCTTCGGGTGATTTTTGCAAAGCAAATCAAGTGCTGAGCTGGTCTCTGGCGACCGCGGGTCGCGGCGCGCAGCACCTGCGGCCGCCCGCTTCAGGGTCTCGATCGCGGCCGCGATGGCCTCGCGGCCCGCGATCTGTTCCGACCAGGCCCCGCCGAACGCGACGTTTCTCAATTGCTGCTTGCGATCCATGAGAACAAAAATAGAACATGAAGCCGAAAACACCATCCGGCAGGTTTAGCGCATGGGTCCGTTCCGCATTCTATATCTCGACATGAACAGCTTTTTCGCGAGTGTCGAACAGCAACTCAACCCAGGCCTCCGCGGCCGGCCGGTGGCGATCACCGCCGTCGATTCGGAATCGGGCGCCTGTGTCGCCGCCTCCTATGAGGCCAAGGCCTTTGGCGTGAAAACCGGCACCAGCGTGCGCGATGCCCGGCGGCTCTGCCCCGGCATCACCTTCCTGCCATCCCGTCATCGTCTCTATGTCCGCTTCAACCTGGCCGTCGCGGACGTGCTCGATCGCCATGCCGAGCTGACCCATATCCGCAGCGTCGATGAGTTCCAGCTGGCCCTGTCCGGCGAGGCAAGCGGCCTCGTGGGAGCCATCGATCTCGTCGCCCGGCTGAAGGCAGCGGTCGCGGCCGAGGTCGGCGTCTGCCTGCGGTTTTCTGCCGGAATCGGGCCAAATCACCTGCTGGCCAAGATCGCCGGCAAGCTGGAAAAGCCAGACGGCTGCCGCTGGCTTGGCCCGGAAAACATGCCCCAGGCAATCGCCCATTTGTCGCTGGATGATCTGCCAGGGGTTTCAGAATCTATGAAAGCCCGGCTCTACCGCGCACGCATTTTCGATATTCCAAGTCTCCATGCGCTCGATCCGCGCCACGCCCGGTTGATCTGGCGATCGGTCGAGGGCGAACGCTTCGTGCGGATGTTGCAAGGTATGGAGATCCCGCTCATTGCCACCGAGCGCGGAGGGTTCGGCAACAGCAAGGTGCTGGCCCCGGAGTTTCGCGATCCGGTCCGCGCCTATCATGTCGGCCGCTGGCTGGTCGAGAAGGCGAGCGCCCGTCTGCGCCGCGATGGTCGCGTTGCGGCCCGGTTCAGCCTCACGGTCAGCTTTCTGGCTGGCGGCACTTGGGCGCGAAATGTCAGCTGCTTTCCGACCCAGGACACGGCGATCTTTCTCAGGCTGCACCGCGCCCTCTGGATACGCCTCTGGCGCAGCGTTCGGCCCGGTGCGATCATCAGCCTTGGCGTCCATCTGGGCAATGTCGATCTTCTGACCGCGCGGCAAGGAGATTTGCTCCTTCCCCTTGCCCCGGCCGAACTGACGCGGGGCGAGCAGATCTCGAAGGCACTCGATCAGATCAATGCCCGCTTTGGCGATGGCGCCATCCGGTTTGGTCTCAATGCACCGCATCCGGGGTTTTTCGAGCGTGGGTAGGACTGTTCCTCACTTCGAGCGCCAGCGACTGATTTGGCGGGCTAGGTCGGGACCAGCGCTGAAGCCCCAGATAGCGCCGCCCGTGGTGAACACCAGCACCCCAGCCATCGCACCGAAAGGTCCACCGACAATGCCGGTGCCGGCACCAATCAAGAAACCAAGCGCCGCGCCGCAAATCGTCCCTATCGCCCGTGCTGTCATCTTACCTCTCGTCAATAGCAGCGTTTCGAAAAACAATCGCAGAGAATGATGTTCACCGCCAGATCGGCGCGCGCCAGCCAGCAGTGATGGCTTCATCTTCGGAACAGAACCAGCGTTCGCCCTTGGCGACATTGATCCGGGTCTTTCCATACCACGGCGACCATGGCGCGTGGTAAATCTTGCCACCCGACGAAATATTCCCCTTGATCGGACAGCCCTCCGGCGCCTTCTGCGCGGCTTCGGCCCATTTCCGTTCCCGGAAATCCCAAGGCGTCTCGTAATCACCCTGCCAGATCCCGACCGCCGCGACCCGAGCGGTTTCCTCTGCACCGACATAATCATCTGAATAGCGCATGAAGGCGCGGGCCAGGCCCGCCGCGATCATGGCGTCACCGAGATCCTGCCCCTCGACGTCACAGCGCGCAATTGTGCGCCCGTATTTGTCCTGGTCCAGCGCCTCGCAACTGACCGTGCCTGCCGAGATCAGCGCGTCGAGATGTTCCAGCGCCGCCTGGCCGCAATCCCAATCGCCACAGCGCTGCCCAAATTCCGGGGCATCTATCCCATTGATTCTGATGCGAAGCCCGTCGAGATCGAAGGTATCGCCATCCACCACGCGCGTCTGCGCGAGGGCGGCTGTCGAAGCCGTGGCGATGAAGAGTGCGGCAAGGATGAATTGTCGGGTCAGTGTCATCGAATGATCATCAGCAACTTCTGATCACGGGACAAGCATTTCCGGACGGCCATGTAGATCGATGGAGGCCCGCATATCGCGGGCCACGCCAGCCGGGGGATTCGGACAAAACCGAACGCCCCGGCTTTTGTTTGGCCGCGTTCCGCAGCCGTCATGGGAACCGCCGGTTCCCCCGTTCAAGGGCGCGTCCGCTTGACGGGGCAAGGGGTGTCCCCGGCCTTCCTTCGCGCGGCGCGCTCCGTGCAGGCCGGGTGATCCCCCTCCCCTCGCCCCTACGGCCGACCCCTGATCGGGTCCCCCTCCTGCCCTCGCCGGGAGGCAGGGTTTCAGGAGAGGCGCGCGGTCCCCGCGACCTCGCCAGAAACCCCGCCCGATGATGGGCACCCCGCACAAGGCAACGACCAAGGCGGGACCGTCGCAAAATGGAAGATGACCATGTTTCACAATTTTGATGGCCTGACCCGTAACGAAGGCCGCTGGCTCAATCTCTGGGCCGCGTTCGATGTGACCGGGGACTATCTCGGCACCTTCACGCTGGACGATCTGCGCGCGAAGGCAGCCGATGCTGGCAAATGGGTTAGCGCCGTTCGGTATCGCCGGGCTGGTCAGCAGATTGACCAAGCCGCGCTGGCGCAGCATTTCAACGGGCTGCCGTGCGGCACGACCATCTTTGCCTTCTCAGGCTTCCGCCTGTCCCCCGTCCGCGACATGGGTGGCAGTATCGAAGTCTGCGATCCCGGCGAGCATGATTTCTGGTCGGTCTATGGGTTTCACCGGGACGCCGAAGAATGGCAGATTGTCCATGATGCCCCTTGGGGCGAGATCGGCGAAACCCTCGCCCGGATCGTGGACCTGACCGGCGAACTGGTCGAATACCGCGACCTGTCACACGCTTATGCCAATACCCGCCTGCCCGATCTGGTCGACCTGCTGGCACAGCGCATTCTGGATGAAATCCCCGACCAAGACGACGCCGATGCGCGCATGGATGACGCGGACGCGCATCCGCTGGAAGAACTGCGGGACCTGATCCTGTTCGCCCTCAATGCGCGGAGGGGCTGATATGGGCTGGCTCATCTATCCCGACACCCCCGCCTGCATCCGCGATGAAATCGCCCGGCTCTGCACCTGGGACAGCGAGAATGGACGGGGTTTCCCCGTCCTGATCAGCCGCAAGGGCTCGGTCTGGTATGCGGCGATCCGCGCGGAACCTGCCGCTGGCCGACTGGACACCGGGCGCGACCCCACCGGGCATTTCGAGACTGACGCCACCGGCGGCTATACTTTTGCCGCCGTGTTCCTGACCACGACCAGCAAGGGCGAGTGGGGCTATAAGGACATGGACGAAACCAGCGGCCCCAATCAGGCCCAGGCCCCGGCGAAACTGCTGGACCTGCTGTCACCGACAAGCGCCGAATACGCCCTCGACTGGCGGCAGCGCTGCCGCGACCACGCGGCGCGCAACAGCCGCCGCATGAAACCCGGTGACGTGATCTGTCTGGCAACGCCCCTGCGGTTTTCGGATGGCGCTGAGTTGCAGACCTTCCGAGTCTCAAAGGAAAAATGGGGGCGCAGCAACCGAACGGTGTTCATCAGCACCGAAACCGGCGGGCGCTATTCCATCAGCAACATTATGTCCCGCGACTGGACCCGCATCTGACCCGGCAGCGCCGCGCCCGATGGCGCGGCTGCACCCGTGTCCCCCGACATTCAAGGATCAGTTCCATGACCCATGCACAACAGATGATCACCATCCCGAACAGCCTCTATGGCGATCAGACCGTGACCGCCTATTGCCGGTAGGGGCTTGGCGTTTTCAAGCAGCACAAACGCTGGCAGGTCGTTCATGTCGCATCCGGCATGAGCATCGGCGGCGGACGTGGCGGTGATCGCCGCACCCGGAAGGGCGCTTTTGCGATCATGGACGCCCTTCTGCAAACGCCGGTCGACTGGTCGAAGCCCTATGACCAGATCAGCAATGATGTGGCCGCCAACAGGACCGCGATCATGCTGGCCCTGAACGCATCGCGCGACCAGTGATGCCCGCGCGCCGCGCCTGACGGCGCGGCACCCTGCCCCATTCCCACAAGGATTTTGACATGGCCCATCCTGCCGTGACCGCATTCCTGCGTGCCCTCGACCAGTTCGATCGCTCGAAAACCTGCACCGAGATTTTCCGCCTGTTCTGCGAAATGGCCTATTGCGCGCTTGCCAAGCGCGCCTCCCCGTTCTCCGATCAGCGGGACCGGCTGGAAGCACAATACATGGACTGCGTCGGCAGGTTCCCGAACAAGGGCGACGTGCAGCGCGTGCCTGAAATGATGGCGGTCGCCATCGAGGCCATCGCCGGCGGCGGCATCGACTTCATCGGCCAGGTCGCCGCCGAGATCGGCGCGCTCGATGCCGGCCTCGGGCAATTTTTCACGCCCTATGAGGTCAGCCGCCTGATGGCCGAAATGAGCCTTGGCGATGCCGCCGCGCAAATCGAGGCGCAGGGCTTCATCACCGTGTCCGAACCCGCCGCCGGTGCCGGTGGCATGGTTCTGGCGATGGCCGATGCGCTCGAAAGCCAGGGCTTTGATCCGGCCAGGCATATCTGGGTTGAGGCGGTCGAACTGTCCCGCAGCACTTTCCACATGGCCTATATCCAGATCAGCACGCGCGGCATCGCCGGTCGGGTGATCAACGGCAACAGCCTTTCGCTTGAGGTGTTCGAGCAGTCATATACAGCGTCTGCGCCGGTGTTCTATGGACTGCATGGCGATCCGTTCGCGAAGCAGAAGGACGTCGCCCGCCGTGCCGCGCAGGCCGAGGAAGAGGCCCGCGCCCGGACGCGCGAACTGCTGCGCAGCACGGCGCCGGTCCAGGCCCGCGCCGTCTGGCAATGTGATTGACGCAGGCTGTTGCGGGGCCTATTCTGCGCGAGAACGAAAGGGGATCACCGATCCCGCTTTTCAGGGTTTC
>NZ_JBHUEN010000023.1:5877-15075 GCF_042680785.1 Paracoccus pacificus | reverse complement strand
GGCTACACAACCAAGGTAGGCAGGGCGTGTCTCTGTCGCGGGTACTGCTTGAACTTTGCCAATCTGACCATCTTCTGTTTTACAGATTAGATGGCTGTCATCCTCCTTGTCGGCATTTATTGACCGCTTTTGACTGATCCACGCTGCACCAAGTAATGCAACGGCACCTATTACTGCGGCTATGATCGTTGCATACGCAGACCACCGCACCTCACCGTTCTTAGTCATGAAACGCCCTTTCTACTCCATTTCTGCTACGCCAGATCCGTTTCGCTGAAATCCCGACCCTTATAGAGCAGCGGAACCTGTTCGGACTTCGCGCAGGCATAGGACAGCGCATCGCCCATGTTCAGCTGTGCTGGATGTCCGACCTGCTTGCCATAGATCGCCAACGCCGCGATCGCAGCCTTGCCGATCTCGCTGGTGATCGGCATGTCCTGCGCTTCAAGGGCTTCCAGCAGCAGATCAACCAACCCGGTCGCATCGGCGTAGTCGGCAGCAGTGGCCGGTCCCTTGCCGCGCGTCTCGATCCGGGCGCGCACCAGCGCCAGCACCGCCTCCATCCGCACCACTGGCGAGAACCGCAGCTTGCCGCGTGCGGCCTCCATCGCCTTCAGAAGCGCGGTGCCGTCAGATTCCTTCAGCAGCACCGCGACCAGCGCGCTGGCATCGAGAAACATCAGTCCTCGCCCCACATCTCATCCATGAACGCTTTGTTGGTGCTCTTCGTCGCGACGAACCCGCCGTCAGCCGCCTGCCGCTGGATCTTCGCAACCCGGTCCGCCAAGCTTTCCTTGGCGGCCAGCGCCTCGATCTGCGCCGCCAGGGCGCGGCGCACCGCCTCGCTCTTGTTGCTCTGGCCCGTCATGGCACAGTATTTCTCGACCAATGCGTCGATCTCGTCGCCCCTTATCAGGATTGCCATGTGTATATCCTCTGATGTATGATCGATATATACACATCAAGATAGATTTCTGCAATTCCCGAGGTCAGTGATTTTCGACAGGTGATCTTCATGCGTTCAGCCGATCTTGCCGTCCCCGCCAGCCGCTATCAACTCGGCCCGGAAACATTCGATGCCACATCGCCGAACTGGCAAAGCATCCTTGCTGTGGCGCATCAGAAAAAGGCCCGGCCGGCCTGCCTCTGTTCACCAGCATCCCCGCTCATGTATGTGGCCAAGATCCAGGGCGAATATTACCTGAAGCGGATGCCCGGCACCGGACACGCCCATGACCCATCCTGCGACAGCTTCGCCATGCCGCCGGAACTCTCTGGTCTCGGCCAGGTCGAAGGCAAGGCCATCACCACCGACGACAGCGGTGAAACCACCATCAAGCTGGATTTTCCCCTGTCCGTTCGGGGCCGGCGCGGCGTTGCCCCTGATGCGGGCGATCACGAGCCTACCACCGCAGAGGCCAGCCCGAGCAAACTGGGCCTGCTGGGCCTGCTGCATTTCCTCTGGGATGCCGCCGGGCTGACAATGTGGCGGCCTGCCTTCGCGAGACGATCATGGTGGATCGTCCATCGCGAATTGACCGCCGCGGCCGAGCGCGCCAAGGCCAAATCCATGCCGCTATCATCGGTCCTGTTCGTGCCGCCAATGTTTTCCGTGGAGAAGAAGGACGAATTGACGGCCGCCCGCAGGCGATTCCTTCATCACCTGCAGCCGATCAAGGGAAAGCCCATGCCCCTCGGTGTGCTGGTGGCCGAGCTGAAGGAGATGAAGCCCTCACAATATGGCCGCAAGATTCTATTCAAGCACCTGCCCGACATGGCTTTTTTCATGGACGAAGATCTGTGCGCCCGCTTCGACAAGATCGCGGGCGACAAGATCCGCGACGTGGAAGCCGTCGACGGTGCACATTCCATCGTGATCGCCACGTTCAACATGCGCGGCAACTATGCCGAAATCCGGCAGATCGCCGTCATGCCTGTCACGGCGCAATGGATTCCCTTCGATCATGATCGCGAGCTGCGTCTGATCGAGGCCATGCGAGATCGCCATTTCAGCAAAAGTCTACGCTACAACATGCGCCAGGACGCCCCGATCGCCAATGCCGTGATGCTCGACACCTCGCCCCCCACCGCTCTTTACTGCCCATCGCAAGCACTCCAACCCGAACTCGAACGCGAACTGGTCGAAATCGCAGCAGAAGGCGTCTATCCGGCGTGGATCTGGCCGGCGCAGGATGATGACATGCCGGGATTGCCAGCTGCTGGATAAGAGAAGCAAGGTAGCCAGCCAGCACCCTCGGAGCGGTTTTCGCTAGACGAGCTTCAAAACGCGTCATCAAAGCCCTAGTGAATCATGACCATGTCTTCGATTTCAAACGGTCCCGCCCCGAAAATTCGGTTGTAAGAATGGTTCCACACGGCTTTCAAAAATATGCCTTCTGCCTCCCGGTAGGACCAGAAGACCTTCTTGTATTCGCTGTGCTCTGAGCGAATTTTGATCGCATTGCTGTCCGAGTGCAGCCTCCCGGTTTCTCCGTCATCCTTGATCTCGACCAATGCGATACTGTCGCGGGTGCGCCGTCCGCTGACGCCCACAACGAAATCAGGGAAGAACCGCTTTCCGGTCGGCAGGATCAGCCGCGTTGCCCACTTCTCGTTTTCCGGGTTGCGCAGCCACCACTTGATCCGGCCCGTGTCGTCATTGTCCAGCATTTCGACAAAAGCTCGCTCGGGTCTGTTGTAACGACCGATGAAGGCCCCGTAGGCCCCCTTCTTGGCCTTCGGCGCATCCTTCGGCCCAAACAGCTCGGTCGGGATCGGCTCGTTGCTCTCTAAGCGAATGTGATGGCCCTGCGCAATGCGGACGGCCTCTTTGAGCGCCTGCGGCTGGCGCAGGATGGCCAAGTTGATCGTCCTGCGAATGTCGCGGCTCGTCGCGGCGATACCATCCTTTTTGCACAAGCGCGCAAGCTCGGCCTCTACCGCTTCACGGATGCGGCGGGGGTCGATCCCGTCATTGAACATAAGCTGCGCTTGCGCTTGCTCCGCAATCCGGGCCGCCGACATCCTGATACTCAAGTTTCGCTGATCCGTCTGACCCGCGTTGAACAGGTCGCGCATCGACAGTTCGGCGTTGCTGTTCACCGCCAGCAGCATCGAGGTCATGGGCACCAATCGACAAAACTCGCGGGCGATCTGCGGGCAAAGGTCGCCTTCAATGTCGAACAGGTTCGGCAGTTCCTCCCGCACCAACGCGGATGGAATGCCCAAGTCAGTCCGCAGCAGATACTTCACCTGATGCTCTTGTGGCAGGGCCTGTGCGGCTGTCACGCGCGGCGAGAGCGCGTCTGGCAGGTTCGGGAATAATGGCGGGATAGCCGGGGTCGACAAACCCTTAACCGCATCAAGCGCGCTTTGCTGGCGCAGGGTCGAGGCGGTGGCATAGTTCGGGTTCAGCAACCCCATCGACACCTGCCGCTCAACCCGGTCGCCCTCGGTCTCACCCGGCACTGTTTGCACGGGCGGGGGCGGCAACGGCGTTGCGCCATAGCTTTCCGCCGCCCGCGTATCGTTGCCCAGCACATTCACGTCGAGCGTATCGGTCAGAACCGCGATCCCCTCGCGCACTGCTTTCAGATCGGCGGCGGCTTCATCCAGCCCAACCTGCAACTCCGGGTCCGACATGAAGACATATCCCCGGTCCAGCAGCGGCTCTGTCCCATGCAGCGGGCGCACCAGCGGATGCACCCGCATGATCCGCCCCACGATCTGCAACCCGAAATCCCGCCCGCGTGACGGGCGCACGGAAACTAGCGTCCATGCCCGAGGCGCATCGAACCCGGTCGCCACGGCCAGCTTGAACACCAGAACCTCGATCTCGGGGTCATAGGCCAGCGTATGAAACGCGGGGTCCGGCTCGCCCGAGGTGTGAACGGCAATCGCCTTTTCGGGCACCCCGATCTCGATCAGCCGCTCCTTCACCCGCGCAACCGGGTCTTCCTTGCCCTCTTGCTGATCCTCGACCTGCACCAGCATCAGCGGCGTCAGGCTGATCCCCTTCTCGGCCAGCTTGTCCTTGATGAACGAATGCTGCGACCACCCTGCCGTCAGGGTCGCCACTTCGGTGTCGATGAGCGCCCGGTCCTCTTCCTTGAACCGCAGCACGCCGACCATCAGGCCGATCTTGTTCAACCCCGCCTTCACCACGGCTTCACGGGCAACCGTCACGCGGCTTGCCACCTTCAACCCGGCATCGCGTTCGAACTTTTCCAGCTTGGCATCGTTCGGCGTGGCCGTGGCCAGCACCGTGAAATCGGGCGAGAGCACATTCAGGAAGAAATCCGCCGTCGCCGCCGCACCTGAGCCGAAATTCAGATGCGCCTCGTCGATAACCACGCCGATACGGAAACCCCGCTCGCGCAACTCGGCGATCATGCTGTCCACCGACAGCGACGCCTCCTTGTCGGTGCGGACCTTGCGGCTTTCCTTCTTGACCACGGCAACCGAGGCCCAGGTCTGCACGAACACATCACCATCCCGTGCGGCGCTGGTCTCGCGGTCGGCATAGACATCGCGCTGGCGCAACGCGCCGCATTGGGCGGTCAAGACGCTGCGGGTCTGCGTCACCAGCCCGGCATAGGGGGCGAACCAGAACCATACCGTCTTGGCGGAAAGCTGCCCGCGCACGGCTTCCAGCGCACGGCCGAGCATCAGGGTCTTACCCGATCCGGTAGGGGCTTGCAGCAGGATCACCCCCAACTCACGGGAAATCCGCGTCCGGTGCTGGGGTTCGCGGTCATGCAGGGCAGATACGGTGCGCAGCGTCTCGGCCATCGCATCTACGGCGTTCAACTGATACTTGGCCAGAGAAACTCGGAAATCAGCGTCACCCGTCATTGGCGGAACCTTCCGACCAGTTCGGTGCGCACCGATCGCACGTCCAGCGCGTCGCCAAGGACGGCGGTAATCTGGCCCGGTGCCCAGGCATAGACAAAGGCATTCTCGCGCCGCTCGGCCACGCCGCGCAGATGGTCCAGCAGTTCGGTGCTGACCCGATCCGCAAAGATCAAGGTCTGTTGCTCTGTCTTGTGCTCCTGCCACGGCGCTTGGGTGAGCTGCGTCATCGGCAGGCGGTGCAGTGTTTCCAAGGCCGCCCAAACCTCGGCAGGTGAAAGGTCTTGGTCGAGGTCTTCAAACTCGATCTCGCGGCAGCGCAGATAGGCGAAGTCGGCGGCAAGGTCGGCGAATTTCTTGTCGTCCGAGGCATTCAGGCGGCGGATGCGTTCCGCCGTCACGTCGCGGCAGATGTTCTTTTCGGGGTCATCGGCGGTCGCCTCAGTAGACGACACCATGATGAACCGCCGATCCGCGCCATCCTCGGCGTTCAACTCCATCACGGCTTGGGCCGTGGTTGCTGACCCTGCAAAGAAATCGAGCACTATGTCGTCGGGGCCTGTGGACTGCCGGACAAGCTCGCGGATTAGGGAAACGGGCTTGGCATAATTGAATGCCTTTGCGCCGAAAACGTCCTTGATTGTTTTGGCCGCTTCCATGTTCGTGCCAGCCACGATTTCGTTAACTTCCCCTTCTGGCAGGGTATCAGTTTCGAAATTGGGCGTGATCCAGCTTGAAAGCGGCTGCGTCGGCGCCTTCAGTTCTTTCTTGTAGCGCTTCAAAGAAGGCGTGCCGAAACCAACCTTTTTCCCGACCCAAAACTCAAGGTTAGGAGTGTCTTCGCGCAGAAATGGGGCGTTACCACTGGACGGCACATCGCCAGACCGGATCGCCGCCATTAACTGCTCCAAATCTTCCCAAACTGTGACGCGCTGTTCAGTTGGAAAATAGATATAGCCGTCAGCAACAAATTCTTCGATGAACCGCGTTCTGATCTTCTTTTTTTCGTCACCAAAGACCTTGGAGGCGTATCGCCAAACACTATCAGGGTTGCAAGGATACCAGATTTGGGTGTCAGGATCATGGAGAGGATAATAGGTGTTCGGTCGCTCAATCCTATTGTGGGCCTTCGTTAGGTCTCCACCCGTCCGGTAGTAATCCTTCTTGGCTTCGTCCCAATGCTTGTAAAGATCGAAAGTTTTCTCAGTGCCGGAGAACCGAAATCCTGACTTACCATAGGCCAAGACATGCTCATGGTTGTCGGATAGAAACGCGCCTTTCGTATCGTTTCCGCCCGTCCGAGTGCGCCAGGCAAACGACCCCACGCGCATCCCCGGCATGGCTTCATCCATCAACAATTCCAGCTTCGCCCGCTGGTCATCATTGATCGACACAAGGATCACCCCATCCTCGGCCAGCAAATCCCGCGCCAGTGTCAGGCGGCGGAACAAGAACTCCAGCCAGGTCGAATGGAAATAGGCATCCTCGGGGTTGGCGTAATGGTCGTTATAGACCCAATCCTTCGCTCCGGTGTTATAGGGCGGGTCGATGTAGATACAGTTGATCTGCCCCGCCATCGTCATACGCAGCCAGCGCAGGGCATCGTAGTTGTCGCCCTCGATCACCATGTTCCGCCAAGGCGCGGGCTTGTCCGACAGGTCGGGGATGATCGTCGCCGCCACGAAATTGGCGTCCACGGCGTTGTCCGCCTCGATCTCGTCCCGCTCCCAGACCAGCCCCAGCTTCTTGGTGCGGTCCCGCTTTTTCAGCAGTTCGATCAACTGCTCGCGGGGAAGATCGTCATATTTGCTCATGCCCTGTCCCGTCTTCGTGGGGCGATGTTGTCGCCCGGTCGGCGCGCAGCCGGCGAGGCAAGCCCGCAGTCCGCAGCCAAGCGATACACCGTGGCCGCCCATGTCTCAACGCCGGAGGCATTGCGTTAGCCCAGCAGGCTACTCCACCTGCCTTCAGCCCGAGCCACGCGTTCACGCGTCTCGGCACCGTGGGTGACAGTTCCTGTCGCGGGCCCAACGGCGCCGGCAGGTTGTCCAGGTCGGAGCGCAGCACAGGGCCTTGCAGGCTGACAGCGAGACGCCAAGGATCGAGCGTCAGCCTGTGGTCAAGCTGCACCTTCCAAGGATCATGAGGCCCGTGTGCCACGGGCCACGCCAGCCGGGGGATTCGGTCGAAGCCGAACGCCCCGGCCTTTGTTTGGCCGCGCCAGGGCGCGGCCGTCTGGAAACCGCCGGTTTCCCCGTCAACCAGAAAATGCTGCGCCGCCTGCGGGGCCGTGTCCTCGCGCGTGCCGCGCTGCGGGCCGCACCACCCCCTTGTCGACTGGATTTTCAAGTTGCCGGGCCCCCTTCCCGCCCTCGCCGGGAGGCAGGGTTTCAGGAGAGGCGCGCGTTCCGCGTCCTCTTCTGAAACCCCGCCCGATTATGGGCATCCCGACCACGGCAAAGACCAAGGCGGGACCGTCGCAAAAAGGAAACTGACCATGGGTCTGGACCAATACGCCTACAGCATTTCCGAGGAAAATGCCGCAGAGGGTGGCCATGTGCCGCAGTTCACGTGGCGCAAGCATTCCCGGCTGCAAACGTGGATGGAAGCCCTCTACACCGCCCGCACCGGACTTCATTCCGACAACCTCAACTGCGGTGAGTTGCGGCTGACCGAAGCGGACCTGACGGCGCTGGAAACTGCCATCCGCGAGAAGGCTCTGCCCGTCTGTCACGGCGGATTTTTCTACGGCCACCAAGCGCAAGAGGAACAGGCGGACGCCTATCACGATCAGGACCTCGCGTTCTGTGCATGGGCCAAAACTGAAATCAGCGAGGGCCGCGCCGTCGCCTATTCCTGTTGGTGGTAATCGGATCGGCCCGCGCCGCGAAGGGCGGGTCGTGGCTGGCCTGTCGAGCAGGCCAAAAGGGAGGGACGGCCAACGTCCCCCCCGACCATCACAGCGTGAAAGGAGGTGATTGAAACGAACGAATGGCTTGAACAGCGCATCACCGAAGCGTGGGCGCTCATCAGGAAGGGCGGACATTCCGCGAAGATCGGCCGCGCCTTGCTGATCCAGCACGGGGTCATGTGATCCCCTCGCCTTGGCCCATACGGGCCGGGGCACCGATACCACAAAAACCACGTCGCAAACAAGGATATACACCATGAAACAGAGTGCTATCGACAAAGCCCCGATCCAGTATTTCCCGCTGGATCACCTCTATCTCTCGCCAATGAACCCGCGCACCCGGAACGGCGCCGATTGGGATGGCCTGCGCCTGCTGGCCGAAAGCATCAAGGTCGCCGGTCTGATCCAGAACCTGGCCGGGCATCTGGATGAGGACGGCAAGGTCGGCATCGTCGCCGGGGGCCGTCGCCTGCTGGCCATGACGGAATTGTCGCCGGAGGACATGGCGTCTATCGGGCTGGCGGAAATCCCAGTGCGGATCGCGCCGGATGAAGCGACGGCGCGGGCATGGGCCAGCATCGAAAACATTGCCCGCGAGGCCCTGCACCCCGCCGATGAAATCCGCGCCTATGGCCGGATGGCCGAAAGCGGCAGCACCGTCCCGGCCATCGCCCGCGTGTTCGGTCAGACGGAAAAGCATGTCTATCGCCGCCTTGCGCTTGCCGCCCTGCCCGTTCCCGTGCTGGATGCGCTGAAAGCCGGAGAACTGACCCTTGGTGCTGCTGAATGTTTCACCGTGGCCCAGAGCGAGGCGCTTGCCTTGGAGGTTCTGGACCGGGTGCGCGGCGAGGACTATTCCGTCGCGCGGCTGAAACAGATGTTGCAGCCGGAAGCCATCGGCAAATCTGATCGTCGCGTCGTCTATGTCGGGCTGGATGCCTATGAGGGCGCGGGCGGTCATCTGACTCGCGATCTGTTCGCGGATCAGGTCTTTCTGACCGATGCCGATCTGCTGGACAGCCTCTATGCCGAAAAGCTGGCCATGGATGCCGACATGCTCGGCCAGGGCTGGAAATGGGTCGAGACGAGCGACGACCAGTATATCCCCTATGAGGTCACGTCGAAACTCGACCGCATCTATCGCATCGAGGGCGAACTGACCGAGGAACAGGCCACCCGCTATGACGAACTGGCCGAACTGGCCGAGGGCGACGTGCTGGACGAAGCCGGTCAGGCGGAACTGGATGCGCTGGAAGCAATCTGTGACGGTGAGTTTACCGACACGCAGCGCGACCATGCCGGGCTGTTCATCTTTGTGGCCCGCGACGGACAACTGACCGTGCAAGCGGCCTTTGTCCGGCCCGAGGATCGGGACGCCGCCATCGCGGCGGAGGTTCTGACCGGCCATGCCGCCATGCGCGGACAGACCGGCAGCG
>NZ_JBHUEN010000023.1:0-5827 GCF_042680785.1 Paracoccus pacificus | reverse complement strand
AACCGCGTGGCGAAGGGCGCAAGGCAACACGCTGTCTTGCGCGATCCTGATCTGCTGATCGCGCTCTTGGCCTATCAGTTGAGCCACGATCTGCAATGGCGCAGCCCGCTTGGGCTATCGACCGAGGACATACCGAACTGGCCGACAACGGCAGCGGAAGGCTATGCGCTGGATGATCGCCTGACCACGAACGCGCCGCCCGACATGCATGGCAAAGACCTTGCCAAATCCTTCCGCGCCTTCCGCAAGAAAGGCGAGGATCACATTCGTGGCGAGTTGGCCCGCAATCTTGCGGCCCATTATCGCGGCGGTTCCGATGAATTGCGCGCATTGATCGACAAGGACACGAAGCCCGCGATCCGCGAGGTCTGGACCCCCACGGCGGCGAATTTCTTCAGCCGCGTCGGAGGCCCCTATCTCAATGATCTGTGGCGCGATCTGCTGAACCTGAACGAAGAGCACCCGACCGCCACCACATTCGCCAAACTGAAAAAGTCTGAGAAGGCCGAAATGCTGGAAGCCCTGTTCCGCGATCCGGTGATCCGCACCGCGCGCGGCGTCACCGAGGTGCAGGAGGCCCGGATCGCCGCATGGCTGCCTGAGGGCATGGAATGACCAAGGCGGGGCGCGCGCAAGCCGCGCGCCCCGTCCCATTACGGAGGATCGATCAATGACCGATAAGTTCAAGCAGAGCGACTATCAGAAGGAAAAGGCATGGCACGGGCTGTCATGCGGCTGTGGCGGCGGATACCGCGTCGGCCATGCCCTTGGATGCCCGGACGCGACCCGCGAAGACAATCTGTCCTGGCTGGCCGGCGATCTGGCCCGCGCCGAGGCGGCGGGCGATCAGGAGGAAATCGCCGATCTGCGCCGGATCAGGGCCGAGATCGAGCGCCTGCCAACCAAATATGTCGATTGAGGCTGAGCCATGCGCTTCATCAAATCGACCCGCCACCCCTTCATCGATACCGCCCGCAAGCAGAAGGCTGAACGGGATGCCATGCCGCTCCTCGCGGCAGAAATCGCCGCCGGCCAGCGCAGCGCTGACGATGTGATGCAGGCCCGAGCGGAAAGCTGGGCTGTGGGTGAAGCACGCACGCGGCAAAGGCGTGCGGAGCGATGGCGGCAGGCCCGCCGCGAAATCGACGCCACGCGTCCACCTGACCCCTTTCCTTCTGCGACGAAGGTTCAACTGGCCCCGCCTTGTGTGGGGTCTCTTTTTGCGAGGATGCCTTTGATTGCCCTGGCCGGCCCCGGTTATGGGCCGGGGACTGGCCAGGCCCGTGCGCTTCGCGCCGAGACGCGCCGGCGGCGCGTCAGCGCCGATCGCGAATAGCTCGATGGACCGCATCAATGTCCGCCGCCAGCGTGTGATCGCCAATGGCATGGTTTTTGATCAGCTCGATCAGCGCATCATAGATCTCGGTCCTGACCCATCCGACTGCTTCCGCCTGGTCGACCAAAGCAAGGAATTTGGCCTCAAGGCTTTCCTGACAATCGAGGTCCCGATCAGCATAGGGTCCGAGCTTGCGCGGGCCGGTCAGTTGGTCAGTGGGTTTTTGGGGTCCGGCCATCAGCGTTGCTCCGCGACCGGCGATCGCCACAGCTCTTCGCCATCTGTCGTGCGCAGCGCCCGGATCGTGACATGCGCGCCAACCGGAGTCCGCGCCAACGTGGCCAGTGCGTGAAGAACACGCTGACCCTCGCCTGCCACAAGCTGGATTTCACTGCCGTCGCTGGTTTCCGCGATCAACCGGCCTTCCATGGGCAAGGTCATTGCTGTGGCTCCCTTGTCATTCGGTGACGTAATGCACGCGTTCCATCGGGTCACCGCCGCCACGCACATGCGCGCGGCGCCACGTCAGCCTTCCGTTCCTGGCCAGAAACAGATGACCCCGGACCCAATGGGCCGTCCTGACCGATTGTCCCGCCGTTTCACTTGCCTGGTGCGCGTCTCTTTCCGCCCGCCCTGCCTTTGACAGTCGGATGATCGAGGGTGCAAAGCGTGGCGCCCTGCGGTTCGCGGCCGCGAATGCTTTGGCCTCACTCTTCCGCAATGGTCGTGGCGCATCGCGGTCAAGAATCTTCGGTCGCGCCAGGGCAGCACAGAGCACCGCAAAAACTCCCCCGATCCGCAGGGCTTTTTCGATCTCGCTATTCATATGGTCCTCCTGTGAGATGCCTTCGAACTCGGCCATTCGCTCATAGAGCTTCGATATCGGCGTCTTGCTGCAGGACACATTGCCGTCGCGATGAAACACCACTTCGGTTCCGCAATATGTGGGTAGCCAAGGTTTGCTCTCGTGGAGCAGCTGCATCTGGAACACCTTGATGCCATCGCCCTCATCCGTCACCAGCGCACCATAGGTGATCTCGCCCTTGTCTTCGACAAAATCAAATATGGCCTCCACCCAGACCGAGGGGAACGGCATCCGGGTGTTGGCGATCGACAGGAAATAATCCTCGACCGTCAGATTCATCGCCAGATCCCGAAGATAGGCATGTGCGTATCTGTCCAGGATATAGGCCTCGCCATCGAGTATGCCGTCCAGCGTATCTCGTGCAAAGCTTGGATCGTCATTCCAGCACAAGAGGGATTTCTTGCCCTGTAACTCCTTCAGCACCACGTCGCGAAGAGATCGGAACGGTGGGCGGGTGTCGTGTTTCATGCGCAAAGACCAAAGATGAGAGATGTAAACAGGCACGGACATTACGAATATAGGCGCGTTTCGTCAGAAGTGAGTCTGGGCGTCTGCCCGCAAGCGGGCATCGCGTCCTAGTCCGGCTCAGGCCGGACCCAAGCCAGTCAGGGCGATGCGCCCGGCTGCGGCGCCTGCGGTCCGTCTCGTCCCGAGCCAGATCCTCGCCCGCCGGTCCGGGGCGCCCTGCCCCGCCCGTCTCGGCCCATTCGGGTCACGGCCGCTGACGCGGGCTGGCCTTCAGACGCCTGCGTTCCCAACCGGATCATGGGGCAGCTTGCGCCGCCCCTGCCAATCCTGGTCCGTCTGTTCGGATGCGCCAAAATCTCTCGTGCAGGACCATATTGTGGCGGTCATAGCCGGGCGTAGTGAGCCCGGCAGCATTGCGGTTAAGCCGGAGACGGGCAGCCGGTCCCGTTCTTGCCGTCTTTCTCGCTCGCGGGTTGCGCGGTCGCTTGCTGTCGTGGCCAACCCGGTCCTTACCAGCGAAGGCGTTTCTCATCGATGAAATATGACAGGGCAGCGCGCCGGACGGCCTTTTGAGGCCCGCTAATGGCGGGCCACGGCTTGATGTCATTTTTTGGCCTTCAATGACGAATTTCCCCTGGCCAGCGGCCATTCCTCGCGGAAGACAAATTCCTCATTGACCGGCGCTCTTCCTGCCCTGTCCCGGAAATTTCATCGAAACGCCAAGCAGGAAAGGAAAACCAGATGGCCTTTGATACCATGAAGCTCCGCGTGAAAACCGGCGAGAAAGACGGCAAGAATTTCTGGGACAACTGCGGTGTCCTCTTCATCAACCGCAACGACGCCGGCGAAATCACCTCCATCCAGGTCCGCCATAACATGTTCCCCGGCGTCGATATGGTCGCCTTCCCGAAACGGGAAGACGACCAGGAGTAACGGCAGGGGCGGCGAAAGCCGCCCCTTTGCCGTTCCATCCAGTCGCTCGCGCGGGCAGCCTGCGGCCAGGAAGATCGATGGAGGCCCGTCTGCCACGGGCCACGCCAGCCGGGGGATTCGGACGACGCCGAACGCCCCGGCTTTTTCCTGGGCCGCGTTCCGCAGCCGTGTCGGGAACCGCTGGTTCCCCCGTTCAAGGGCGCGGCGGCTTGACGGGGCGAGGGGTGTCCCCGGCCTTCCTCCGCCTGACGGCTCCGTGCAGGCCGGGTGATCCCCCTCCCCTCGCCCCTACGGCCGACCCTTGATCGGGTCCCCCTCCTGCCCTCGCCGGGAGGCAGGGTTTCAGGAGAGGCGCGCAGTTCCCGCGTCCTCGCCAGAAACCCCGCCCGATCATGGGCACCCCGACCACGGCAAAGGCCAAGGCGGGACCGTCGCAAGAAAGGAGGCCACACATGGCTGAATATCGCTTGGGATCGTCATCCCTCGTTCATACCCCCGGCCTGATCGCATGGGCGTTGAACGGCTATTATTTCGAGGAAGACCGGCCCGAGATTCTGGGCGTCATCGCCGCCACCTATCCCGGTGTCCCGCGTGAGGCATTGGAACAGGTGCTGCTGCGCAAGATCGATTATCGCGTCGAAGGCGAAGCCGTCCTGTTCACCGTGGAGGCTGACCATGCCCGCGCGTGAACCCGGTCACCCCATCACCATTCATTGCCCGCATTGCGGAGGTGAGAGCATTCTGGCCGACGCCTGCGCCCGCTGGAACGTGGAAATGCAGCAATGGGAACTGTCCAACGTCTTTGACGATACGACCTGCGACGATTGCGGCATCGAGGTCTGCGCCATCGAGCGCCCCGTTCAGGAGGGCGCTTGATGGCCCAGTTCGATGTTTACCAGCATGTCACTGACCAGATCATTGCCAGCCTCGAGGCTGGCACCCCGGTCTGGCGGAAGCCATGGACCGGCGATGCCGGCGGCATCCCCTTCCCCCGCCGCAGCACCGGCGAGCATTATCGCGGCATCAATATCCTGATGCTCTGGGCGCAAGCCGCTGAACATGGCTATCGCAGCGCCCATTGGTTCACTTATCGGCAGGCTCAACACGCTGGCGCTCAGGTCCGCAAGGGCGAGAAATCGGCAACGGTCGTCAAATACGGCACCGTTGAGCGCACCGATGCCGAAACCGGCGAAGAAAAGACCATCGGCTATGCCAAGGCCTATCGCGTCTTCAATGCCGAGCAGATCGACGGCTTGCCCGAAGACTTTCACGCCAAGCCCGTTGAGGCCCCGCGCGATCTCGGCACCGAAACCGATCCGGCGCTTGATGCCTTCTTTGATGCGACCGGCATCGAGCGGCGCACCAGCGAGCGGCCAGAAGCTTTCTATGATGTGGCGGGCGATTTCATCCACATGCCGCCCGTCGCGACCTTTCATGACGCCGCCGGGTACTACGCCACGCTGGCCCATGAATCATGTCACGCCACTGGCGCTGTGCATCGGCTGGACCGTTTCAGCCGGTTCAACGGGCGCACGGATCGGGCATTCGAGGAACTGGTGGCCGAACTGGGGCAAGTTATGGTTTGCGCTCAACTCGGCCTGACGCCTGATTTCAAGCAATCGGCGGCCTATATCGCGTCGTGGCTGCTGGCCTTGAAACACCACAAGCGGATGATATTCAAAGCCGCGACGGAGGCCCAGAAAGCCGCCGACTGGCTCATGAAAACTGCACCCGCCGGGATGATCGAGGAAAGGGCCGCCGCATGAGCGGCCCCGCCCACCTGCCCATCCTGACCTGCCGCAAATGCGGCAGCGTCAACCCGCTGGTGTTTCTCGCGCCCGTGACCCTGCACCGCGACCCGGTCGGAACCTGTATCTGCATGGACTGCGCACAGGCGCGCGGCTGGCTCGACCGCGACGGCAACCTGAAACCCGGCATCGAACTTTAGAGGGTGACGCCATGATCTATGAATTGCGCGACCATCCCGACGATTTGCCAATTCTCTGCAAGTCACTGGCCGAAGCGCGCAAGCGCGCCCGTGCCCGCGCTGCGCGTTTTGGCATCGGAGTTCTGATCTATGAACGGCTAAACGCCCACCACGGCATAGTTTGGAATCTGGGCCGTGGGCTCGATCGGAATTGCCTGCGGACTCGGCTATCTTAGGTCATGTTGACAAATGGCGGATCCAGAGACGGATGGACGTGATATCAATGAAGCCGAGGAAG
>NZ_JBHUEN010000022.1:0-55545 GCF_042680785.1 Paracoccus pacificus | reverse complement strand
GAAGGGTGAATCACATCCCAGCAAATCTGTGAATCCAGATTCCGCCTGAAATGATCCCGCTCTAGCGTGCAGGCTTATCCCCGCTGTCGGGTTGCCCGCATTTGCACGCCGCATCCGCACCCGGATCGGACCGCGACCCGCCAGCCGTACCCGTTACAGCCGGTAGATCTCGCCGAATTTCCGCTCCAGATAATCCAGCAAAGGCACTTCGGAGATCGGCTCTCCGGTCGCCTGCTCGACCAGTGCGCGCGGCGGCAACAGCGCGCCGTGGCGCTGGACGTTTTCGCGCAGCCATTCGGTTCCGGCGGTCGCATCGCCGCGCGTCAGACCCGCGTCCAGATCCGGCACCTCGGCCCGCATCGCGCGGTTCAGACAGCCGGCATAGACATTCCCCAGCGTATAGGTGGGGAAATAACCGAACAGCCCCACCGACCAATGCACATCCTGCAGGACCCCGTTCGAGGGCCGGTCCACGGCCAGGCCGAAATCCTTCTGGAAGCGGGTGTTCCACGCCTCGGTCAGATCGTCGGTATCAAGCCGCCCCGCGATCAGGTCACGTTCCAGATCAAAGCGCAGCATGATGTGCAGGTTATACTGCACCTCGTCGGCCTCGGTGCGGATATAGCCCGGGGCGACGCGGTTGACGGTTTCATAAAAAGCCGTCGCGTCCGGGGTGCTGAGCGGGCCGAAGATTTCGACCAGACGATGATACAGCCATTCGGTGAAGGCGCGCGAGCGGCCCATCTGGTTCTCGAACATCCGGCTTTGGCTTTCGTGAACGCCCATCGAGACGCCGCGGCCCAGCGGCGTGAACGCATAATCGCTGTCGATGCCAAGCTCATAACAACTGTGCCCGACCTCGTGGATGGTGGAATAGATGCAGTTGAAGGGTTCGGCCTCGACCACGCGGGTGGTGATCCGGCTGTCCTGCCAGCGGCCCGAGCTGAACGGGTGCACCGCCAGATCCATGCGCCCCCGGCTCCAGTCATAACCGAAGGCGGTCGCGCAGGTCCGCGCCAGACGGAATTGCGCGTCATGTGAAAACGCGCCGGTCAGCGCGGCGGGCTGATGGTCGGCGCCAAGGATCTCTTCGCGCAGCGCGACCAGACGCGGCCGCATCCGGTCAAAGATCGCCGCGATGTCGGCCGATTTCGTATCGGGCTCGTAATCGTCCAGAAGCGCGTCGTAAAGCTCGGTCGCGCCGGTGGCGCCGTCGGCCAGCGCAGAGGCTTCCTCACGCTTCAGGGTCAGGATCTCGTTCAGCGTCGGCAAAAATTCCTCCGGCGCCTCATTGGCCCGGGCCGATGCCCAGATCCCCTGTCCAAGCGAGGTGATCCGCGCAAGTTCCGTCGCCAGCCGCGCCGGGATCTTCGAGGCGCGGGAAAAATCGCGGCCGATCAGTTCGATGATGCGGGCATCCTCATCATCCTGCGGCTCGGCGCGATCAAGCCATTCGCCGATACGCGGATCGGTGCGGCGTTCGTGCAGGACCGATTCCATCGCTGCCATTTCCTCGGCCCGCTGCTCGGTCGCGCCGCGCGGCATCACCGTTTCCTGATCCCAGCTCAGCCGTTCGGCGACCGAGGACAGCGCCTCGGTCACCCTGCGATGCGCAAGAAGTTCGTCGAAAGCCTTCATCGGATGGTCCCCCGCACCGAGGTTTCGTAAGGATAGCGCGCGTTGTGCCGCGCGCGGATGATCAGGCTGAACAGCACCACGGCGCCCAGTTGATGGGTCAGCGCCGCATGGAGCGGCGAGGCGAGGATCACGTTCATGATCCCCAGCCCGACCTGAATGACCATCATGACGATCATCGCGGAAAAGGCGCCGCGCGTCACCGGATGCGGGCTGCGGCGGGATTTCAGGAACACCACCAGCCCGTAGATCGCCAGAAGATAGCCGAGCATGCGGTGAATGAACTGCACCAACGCCGGGTTTTCAAAGAAATTATGCCAGATCGGCGTCATGTCGAAGGCCGCCGCGGGAAACCATTCGCCGCCCATCGTCGGCCAGCCGGTATACATCCGCCCCGCATCCAGCCCCGCGACCAGCGCCCCGACAAGGATTTGCAGGAACGCCAGATGCATCAGCCCCGTCGCCATGCCGAACAGCTTCGGTTCCCCCGCCCGGCGGGCACGCATCAGCGCGGCCTCGCTGCGCGACAGTTGCAGGACGTACCAGACGATCAGCCCGAGGATGGCGAAGGCCAGGCCCAGGTGAATGGCCAGCCGATAGCTCGCCACGCTGGTCAGCGTGCCAGTCAGCCCCGAGGACACCATCCACCAGCCGATCGCCCCCTGCACCGCGCCGAGAAGGCCCGGCAGAAGCAACCGTCCCGTCCAGCCGGTCGGGATCCGCCGGGTCGCGAGGAAGAACAGGAAGCCCGCCGCCCAGACCAGACCGATCAGCCGGCCCAGCAGCCGGTGCGCCCATTCCCAGTAATAGATCGCCTTGAACCCGGCCAGATCCATGTCGGGGTTCACTTCCCTGAACTGCGGGATCTGCTGGTATTTCTGAAACTCGGCCTCCCACGCGGCTTGATCCAGCGGCGGGATCGCGCCGGTCACCGGTTTCCATTCGGTGATCGAAAGACCGGCATCGGTCAGCCGGGTCGCGCCGCCCAGCATGATCATCGCCACCAGCATGACGTAAAGCACGATCAGCCAGATGCGGATTCCCCGCCGGTCGCCCTTTGGCGCGGCGTCGATCATCCCGCCCGAGGGCGGTTGCGGCGCGGGCTGGGTGTCGCTGACCTCTTGAAAGATCGGGCGTCGGGCCATTGGTCATTCCCTTCTTCTGGCGGGCGCGGCAGCCATGGCATGCGCCCCTGTTCAGGCTGGCGCGACACTAGGCGCGCCGCACGCGGGCCGCAAGCAGCACCGGCTGCGGCTTATTCACCCGGTGCGCGGTCTTTCCGGGCCAGTTGCCGCAACATGCCATGGAACAATTGCACGTCGCCGCGCGTCAAGGGCAAACGCGACCACATGTTGCGCAGCGTCAGTTGCATTCCCGGCGCCTTCTCGGGCGGGAAGAAGAACCCGGCCGCCTCCAGCCGTTCCTGCGCATGGTCGCCCAGTTTTTCGATCTCGACCCCGGTCGCGGGGATCTCGCCCGGCGGGCGGCGCCCGGGCGGCGCGGGCTCGGGCGGCAGGTGATCCCTGCCCCATTCATACCCGATGAGCAGCACCGCCTGCGCCAGATTGATGCTGGCGAACTGGGGATTGACCGGGACCGTCACGATCTCGGAGGCGCGGGCGACATCGGCGTTTTCCAGCCCCGCGCGTTCCGGCCCGAAGATGACGCCGACGCGCCGCCCCCCGGCCACCATGGCGCGGGCGGCTTTCATCGCGGTCTCGGGCGTGCGGACCGGTTTCGTCAACTCGCGGCCCCGCGCGGTGGTGGCCCAGGTAAAGTCGATGCCTGCAAGGGCTTCGGCCAGCGTCGGAAACACCTGCGCGCGGTCCAGAACCTGCCCCGCCGCGCCCGAAGCCATCGCCACCGCATCCGGGTTCGGCCAGCCGTCGCGGGGTGCGACCAGACGCATCTCGGTCAGGCCGAAGTTCAGCATCGCCCGGGCGGCGGCGCCGATATTGGCGGCCATCTGCGGACGTACAAGGATGATGACCGGCTGCTGCGGGTCGGCGGGAACGGCATGGCGCGACATAGGCGCGGGCATAGCCGCCGTAGACGATCTTGGCAATCCGGGTGGGTATGGGTTACTCAGCAGGACCAGACCGGGGGCAGCCATGACCGACAGAACCAGACAGACCGAACCGACGGCCACCGGCCCGCAGCTTTATCTGGAAACCCCGGCCGGCGCCGATGCGGCCGCCTTCGGGCCGATGCTGGGCGATGTGTTGGACCGCTTTCCGGTGGCGTGCCTGCGAATCAACGGCGCCGGGGATGAGGCCGCGCTTGGCCGTCTGGCCGATGTCTGCCGCGAGGCCGCGCATGCCCGCGACGTGGCCGTGGTGATCGACGACCATCTGCGGCTGGCGCAGGTCCATGGCCTGGACGGGGTGCATCTAACCGATGGCGCGCGCGGTGTCCGCGCCGCCCGCAAGGAACTCGGCGCCGATGGAATCGTCGGCGCTTTCTGCGGCGGATCGCGCCATGACGGGATGAACGCGGCCGAGGCGGGGGCGGATTACGTCGCCTTTGGACCGGTCGGCGACAGCGGTCTGGGCCGCGAGGGGCCGATCGACCCCGATCTGCTGGCCTGGTGGTCCGAGATGATCGAGGTGCCGGTCGTAGCCCAGGGCGCCCTTACCGCCGAACTGATCCGAACACTGACCCCGATCACCGATTTCATCGCCATCGGCCCCGAAATCTGGGCCGCCCCCGACCCGCTTGAGGCTCTGGCGGCGCTGTGGGCGGCTGCGAGACCCTGATACTACTCCACCGGGACGCGCCCGGATATGGCGGCGAGGCGGAACCGGACCCGGACCGCCGTGCTGCGGATCATCGGCCCGGCGCGGGCGCCGGCGGCGGGTTCCGGATCAATGGGCCTCGGCCCAGCTCGCCCCGACGCCCGCATCGACCAGCAGCGGCACGGACAGCTTGACCGCAGGCTCGGCCGCCCCTTCCATGACCTCGCGCGCCGCCGTGATCAGCGGCTCGACCGCCGATTCCTCGACCTCGAAGACCAGTTCGTCATGCACCTGCAACAGCATTTTCGCGGGGATGTCCCTGATCGCTTCGGGCATGCGGATCATCGCGCGGCGGATGATGTCCGCGGCGGCGCCCTGAATGGGTGCGTTGATCGCCGCGCGGCGCGCGCCGCCGACCGCCGGGCCCGACTGGTTAATGCCCGGGGTGTGAATGCGGCGGCCGAACAGCGTGCGCACGAAACCGTCGCGCTTCGCATCCGCGACGGTGCGGTCCATATAGGCGCGGATTTCGGGAAACCGCTGGAAATAGGTGTCGATGAAAGCCTGCGCCTCGGCCCGGGGGATGCGCAGATTGCGCGCCAGCCCAAAGCCGGAAATGCCGTAGATCACCCCGAAGTTGATCGCCTTCGCGCTGCGCCGGATCATCGGGTCCATCCCCTCGATCGGGACGTTGAACATCTGGCTGGCGGTCAATGCGTGAATGTCGAGCCCGTCCAGAAACGCCTGCCGAAGCGCCGGAATATCGGCGACATGGGCCAGAATGCGCAGCTCGATCTGGCTATAGTCAAGGCTGACCAGCCGCATGCCCGGACCAGCCACGAAAGCCTCGCGGATGCGGCGGCCTTCCTCGCTGCGCACCGGGATGTTCTGCAGGTTGGGATCGGTCGAGGCCAGACGCCCAGTCTGCGCCCCGGCGATGGAATAGCTGGTGTGAACCCGCCCGGTTTCAGGGTTCACATGCTGCGGCAGCGCGTCGGTATAGGTCGATTTCAGCTTGCTGACCTGCCGCCAGTCCAGCACCCGCGCCGGCAGATCATGCCCCTCGGCGGCCAGATCCTCAAGCACGTCGGCGCTGGTCGACATCGCGCCCGATTTGCCGGTCTTGCTGCCGGTCAGGTTCATCTGGCCGAAAAGAATCTCGCCCAGCTGCTTGGGTGAGCCAAGGTTGAAACGCGTGCCGGCCAAACTCTCTGCCTCTTGCTCAAGCTGGGCCATCTTCTGGCTGAAGTTGCCCGACATGGCGCGCAGGTGATCGGGGTCGATGCGGACGCCGGTCATCTCCATCCCGGCCAGCACCTCGATCATCGGGCGTTCCAGCGTCTCATAGACTGTGTCGACACCCTCGGCCGGAAGCTGCGGGCGGAACAACTGCCACAGCCGCCAGGTTACATCGGCATCCTCGGCCGCATAGGCGGTCGCGGCGTCAATGGCGACGCGGTCAAAGGTGATCTGCGCCTTGCCCGAGCCGATCAGATCCTTGATCGGCTGCGCGCTGTGGTGAAGGTAGGTTTCCGATAATTCGTCCATGCCGTGATTGTGGCGCCCCGCGTTCAGCGCATAGGACATCAGCATGGTGTCATCGACCGGCGTCATGCGGATGCCGTATCGCGCCAGGATCTTCCAGTCATACTTGGCGTTATGCAGGATTTTCAGGACGCCCGGATCCTCAAGCACCGGCTTCAGCAGGGCCAGCGCCCGGTCAAGCGCCATCTGCCCCTCGGCCCGGGCGCCGCCGCCGAACAGATCGGCCTGTCCCAGCACATGGCCAAGCGGGATATAGGCCGCCCTGCCGGCCTCGACGCACAGCGACACCCCGACCAGATCGGCCCGCATCTCATCAAGTCCGGTGGTTTCGGTGTCGATCGCCACCGCGCCCTTGTCGGTGATCTCGGCTAGCCAAGCGGCAAGCGTTGCTTCGTCACTGATGGTGACATAGGCGCCGCGATCAATGGGCGGCATGTCGGGCGCCGCGGGGGCCTCGGCCGTCGCACGCGCCGGCGCGGTGGTAGCGGACCCCGGAATCGGCGCGGGAACCGGCGACGGTGCCGGCGCGTCCACATCGAAACGGTCCGCAACCCGTTTGGTCAGCGTCCGAAATTCCATCTTGTTCAGAAAAGAGATCAGGTTTTCCGGGTCCGGGGTTCTGACCTCCAGCTTGTCCAGGCCGAAATCCAGCGGCGTTTCGCAGTCAAGCGTCACCAACCGCCGCGAGAGACGGATCTGTTCGGCGTTGTCGATCAGGGTCTGGCGGCGCTTGGGCTGTTTGATCTGCTCGGCGCTGGCAAGCAAATTGTCCAGATCGCCATATTCCTGAATAAGTTGCGCGGCAGTCTTGATCCCGATTCCAGGCGCACCCGGCACGTTGTCGACGGCGTCCCCGGCAAGGGATTGCACGTCGACCACCCGGTCGGGATAGACGCCGAATTTCTCGAACACCTCATCACGGCCGATCAGCTTGTTCTTGATCGGGTCCAGCATCGCGACCCCGTCCCCGACCAGTTGCATCAGATCCTTGTCGCTGCTGATGATCGTCACCCGGCCACCCGCATCGCGCATCTGGCAGGACAAGGTGGCGATGATGTCGTCGGCCTCGTAATCCGGCACCTCGATCGAAGCGACGTTGAAGGCAAGCGTCGCTTCGCGGGTAAGGGGGAATTGCGGCTTAAGATCCTCGGGCAGATCGGGGCGGTTCGACTTGTACTGATCATAGATATTGTTGCGGAAGGTCACCGAACCATGGTCGAAAATCACCGCCGCATGGGTGGGTGCATCGTCACCGCGCGCATCTTCGATGTATTTCCACAGCATGTTGCAAAAGCCCGCGACCGCGCCAACCGGCAGCCCGTCGGATTTGCGGGTCAGCGGCGGCAGCGCGTGATAGGCGCGAAAAATGAAGGCCGATCCGTCGATCAGGTGCAGATGCTGGCCGTTGCCGGGTTTGGTGCCGGAATTGCTCATGCGTGGAATCCCCTGTCTTTCGCGGCCGCGTGCGACCGTTCTGCCACAGCATCGCGGCAGGGCCAAGGGCCGCCACGGGAACGCCGTCCGGGGGGGGGGACGGCCGCGCGATATGGCTATGCCGGGCGCCGGTTCAGACCGGCACGGCGGATCGCGCGCCCAAAGGCGCGGCGGTCAGTGGTCGTCGTGGATATGGGCGTTGGGGTCAAGCTCATACCGGCAATCGCAATAGCCGCAATCGACGAAACCGACCGCCTCGGGAATGGTCAGCCAGACCCGCGGATGCCCCAGCGCCTGCGCCTGATCGCCGTCGCAGGCGATGCGGGTTCTGGTCACCACCACGACCTGCGGAGCCGGTCGCGCCAGCTCGGCCCGGGTTGCGGCGATCTCGGCCGCGCCGATCGCGGCACCGACCGAGGCGGCATAACCGGGTTCGCGGGCGTGTTTCGCGGGCTGCTCTGCGTGCTTCGTCTTGGCCAAGGGCGGGCTCCTGTATCTTGTGGCGGCCCCGCTTCGGGGGTTATGTCGGGTGCGATATTAGCGGGAAGAACCAGCCGATGCCAGATAACGCAAGCCCCAGCGCCATTGAAATCCGCGACTTGCGCAAAATCTATGCCGCGTCCGGAAACCAACCCCCCAAAGAGGCGCTGAAGGGCATCAATCTGGACATTCCGAACGGCTCGATCTTTGGGCTTCTTGGTCCGAACGGTGCCGGAAAATCAACGATCATCAACATATTGGCCGGTCTTGTCAACAAGACCTCGGGCCATGTCAAAATCTGGGGCTTCGATCAGGACGTCAATCCGCGCCAGTCCCGCGCCGCCATCGGTGTCATGCCGCAAGAGCTGAACATAGACCCGTTCCTGCCGCCCCGCGCCAGTCTGGAGGTGCAGGCGGGTCTGTATGGCGTGCCCGCAAGGGAACGCTGGACGGATGAGATCCTGGCGCTGGTCGGGTTGACCGCGCAGGCCGACAGCTATGCCCGGAACCTGTCGGGCGGCATGAAACGGCGGCTGTTGCTGGCCAAGGCGCTGGTTCACCGGCCGCAGATACTGGTGCTCGATGAGCCGACCGCCGGGGTCGACATCGACCTGCGCGCCATGCTTTGGGACAATGTGCGCCGCCTGAACCGCGACGGCATGACCATCATCCTGACCACGCATTATCTGGAAGAGGCACAAGAGATGTGCGACGAAATCGCCATCATCAACCATGGTCAGGTCATCGCGCGCGAAAGCACCTCGGGGCTGCTGGGGCGGGCGGACACGAAAACGCTGGTGATTGACACCGGCGGCCCCGGGCCAGTCCCCGACCTGCCCGACGGCGCGCAGGGCATGCGGCGGGACAACGGGTTGCTTGCGATCAACTATCGACCCTCGGCGCTGCGGACCGATCAGTTGATCGACGCCTTGCGCGCCGCCGGTCAGCCGTTGCTGGACGTGACCACCGAGGAACCGGATCTGGAGGATGTCTTTGTCAGCCTGACCCGGCAGGATCGGGGCTGATCCGGCGGCGCGACCGGCGCCGGCCCTGCCAGCCGCGACAGCCGCGTCAGTCGCGGCAGATCATCCGCCCCATCGGCGCGCCGCCCAGAATATGCATGTGGAAATGCGGCACTTCCTGCACGCCGTTTTCGCCCGCATTGGTGATGGCGCGGAAGCCCTTGCCCTTATCCAGCGACACGCCCGCCTGTGCGGCGACCCGCGCCAGAGTGCGGTGGAAATCCACGATCTCGGCATCCGGGGCATTGGCCGCGAAATCGTCGTAACTGACGTATTTCCCCTTGGGGATCACCAGAATATGCACTGGCGCCTGCGGGCGAATGTCGCGAAAAGCCAGCGTGTGGTCCGTTTCGGCGACGGTATCATTCGGCATCTCGCCGCGCAGGATGCGCGCGAAGATATTCTGATCGTCATAGGTCGGCATGGCGTTCCCCTTTCTGGTTAATCCCTGAACAGATCCGTGGTTTGCGCCAGTTCAAGCGCCACCTTGTTATCCACTCCAAGGAACCCGGACAATTGCTCGGCATTCTCAAGATCCGACTTGTACCGCGATATCTGGAACAATGCCGGACCGACGAGATCGCTCAAAAGCTCGGCCTCATGTTGCAGATCGGCCCGCATGATCGGAATCAGGCGGCGATAAGCGCTGTCGGAAATGGTCTCGCCGACCAGCCCGACGCGCTGCAAATGCCCGCGCAGATAGTCGTCGTCGAAATCGGAATCGATCAACAGGATCCTTGTATTGGATTTATCCGCCATGAAGTCGCGGACCAGTTCGAGGTTGGAGGTATCAAGACAGATAACCAGCCGCGACTTGCCGTAATGTTCAAACAGCATACGCACCGCCGCCCGGCGGTGCCGCTGAAGCTTCGACAGCGACCGGTCGATCCCCCCCAGATCGGGCAGATGCGACCCGGATTCGTTGAACAGGAAATCCACCGCCGGAAGATCGGACCGCGCCCGGATGCCGGCGGTCAGACGTTTGGCAACATGCCATTTTTTGCAGACCACGATCATCAACTGGTTCTGGCGCCCGACACTGGAATCCTTCTCCCAGAAGCGGGGGGCGAAGCGCCGGCCGGCGCGGCCGCGGCCGGTCAGAAACCGGTAAAGACCCCTGCCCTCGTTCGAGATTGCAAACGACGTCTCATCCGAATTCCACAGCGCCCCCAACCGTTCGCGCAGATCCAGCGCCTCGGCGCTTATCTTGCGGGCGAACAGATAATCCTGCCCGATCAGCAGATCGTAGTGGTCGTTATAAAACGTCACCGGCATGCCATAATCGGTGAACATCAGGAATGTCAGGGTGCGATTGCGAATTTGTCCGCGCGGTATGATATGCGGCACGAGCGTCTGGAAAAACGTCTCATCAGGGATCCAGGTCGTCGAAAAGAACCGGATGATATCGGGGCGGCTGTCGACGAAATTCAGCACCGACTCGATCGTCTGGCGGCGCAGGCACCACCATTGCGACCCGATGCGGATATCCAGTTCCGCCGGAACGGTCCGGGTCAGCCCCAAACGGCGCTGAATTTCATAGCTGATATAAAACAGTTTCTTTTGACGACGCTCATTAAACCAATGCCGGTAAATCAGACGTTCGTCGCGAAAACCGGTTTTTATCCACCCCGAGTTGAAAAAATCCACATTCTCGATATAATCGACATCATTGGCATCCAGAAAATCATGCGCATATCTGGCCGATTTCGTCGGCATGCAATCGCCCGAAAGCATGTAAAAATGCGTGGCGGTCGGAAACGCCTGGGTCGCGGCCCGCACCGCGGCCAAGGTTGCGGCAACCAGAGACCACCCGCCCCAGCCGCATTTTATCCGCCGCCTGGCGAAGCATACCCTTGAATTTGCAGACAAAGCCGTACGAATTCGTTCAAAATCCGGCGTCGGTGAGCGGCCGTCGAAATGGATCGCGACGAAGTCGCCCGCCTCGGTCAGCCGCTCCGCCTGGGCAATCACCCCCGCCGGATCCTTGTGCGCCAGAAGTATAAATGCGATGCGGGCCATCGTTATTCGCACTGAGTTCGCTTTGGTCCGTCAGATCGCAAAGTCGGACGTTGAAAATACCTGAACAATCTGCTTTCTGTTGTGGACCATTTTTACCCGGGCGGCAAGCCGGGCAATATCGAAAGGTAAAGCAGGCATGAGTTTCCCCGGCACCTGGATGACCGAAAGCGAAAGCATGGTGTATCGCGTGGTTCCGAAATGCGCTTGCTCGACCATCGGCCAGATCATGTTCTTCTCGGACCATGGCCAGTACTTCGACGGCGACATCCACGATTCGACCACCGGCCTGCACAAATGGGCCCAGCCGGAAAGCCAGCCGTTGATCGAGGCGAATGTGCGGGCGCACAAGGCCCGGACATTCACCTGCGTACGCAACCCTTATGGCCGCATCCTGTCGTCGTTCTTCGACAAGATCGCCGGCATTCAGCGCAACGGCCGTCGCTATCGCGGCAATCTGGTGCCGCAACTCGTGCAGAAATACGGGGTCGATGTCGGCAGCCCCGAGAACGGGTTCGAATTCGACCAGATCGCCAGCTTCCGCCGGTTTCTGCTGTTCGCCCGCGACACGATCCGCTGGCGCCGCCCGATGGATCCCGACATCCACTGGTCGGCGATGTCGGGTCATATCTCGACCTTCATCGTGAACGGCGGCCGCTATGACCAGATCTTCTTCACCGAAAAGTTCAACGACGGCATGAAGGCCGTGCTGGACACGGTCGAGACCCCGGTCGATGTCGATGTCGAAAAAGTGCCGCGCTTCAACGAATCAGAGGGGCATGGCCCCAAGCGCGCCCATCCGATCAGCGCCTATTTCGACGATCTTTCCCGCCATCTGGTCTGGGAAATCTACAAGCGCGATTTCCAGTTGTTCCGCTATGACTTCGACGACCCCGACAACAAAATGCCGACCGGGGAAATCGACCTGGATGAGGTTCACGCCAAGCTGGGCCGATAAAGCGCCACCGGGCGCCGGGGAACGTCGCGGCGCGTCCGGTTATTCCAGCCCCTCGGCCCGGAACAGCGCGGCGACATCCGTTTCGGGCCGCGCGCCGATGTGGCTGATTACCTCGGCCGCGGCTATGCAGCCCATCCGGCCCGCGACCGCCAGCGGCTTGCCCGTGGCCAGCCCATAGATCAGCCCCGCCGCGAACTGATCGCCCGCCCCGGTCGCATCCATCGGAACCACCCGCTGCACCGGCGCCGTGACCCGCTCGTCGCCCCGGATCAGGATCGCATCCTCGCCCGAGCGGGTGCAGATCACCATCTCGCAATCGGCGCGGGCAAGGCGCAGCGCCTCTTCCAGATCCTCGACCTGATAAAGCGCCTGCCATTCGTGCACATTGCCGATGACGTAATCCATCTGCTCGCGCACAAGACGGCGGAAATCGTCGCGGTGCCGATCGACGCAGAACGGATCGGACAGCGCGATCCCGGCCTTGCCGCCGCCGCGGTGACAGGCGCCGGCAGCGGTCAGAAACGCCGCCTTTCCCGCCGGTTTGTCGAACAGATACCCCTCAAGAAACAGCCAGCCGGCGCGCGCGACGGTCGCCTCGTCAACGTCCGGCCCCCCCAGTTCGGCCGAGATGCCGAGATAGGTGTTCATCGACCGCTCGCCATCCGGGGTCACGAAGATGATCGAGCGCGAGGTCGGCAGCGCCGCCCCCGCCACCGCCGGGTTGAGATAGTCGGTTCCGGCCGCGACCGTCTGCGCGACATAGCTGCGGCCCAACTCGTCATCCGCCACCCGCCCGATGAAGGCCGTCGCCAGCCCCAGCCGGCCGATCCCGGCAAGCGTGTTGGCGACCGAGCCGCCGGGCACCAGCCGGACCTGGCCGCGGGCGGATTGCGCGGCGGTCAGGAACTCGGCCCGGTCACGCTCGATCAGTTGCATGATGCCCTTTTCGACGCCGAGCTCGGTCAGAACCGCATCGGGGCAAGGCGCCAGAACGTCGATAATGGCATTGCCGATGCCGATGACATCATGGCGCTTCATACGGTCTTCTCCGGATAGGGGCACAGGTCGTTGATGATGCACAGCGCGCAACGCGGACGCCGGGCCTGACAGATATAACGGCCGTGCAGGATCATCCAGTGATGGGCCTTAAGCTGAAATTCGGCCGGAACGTTATCCTCGATGCCGCGCTCGACCGCGACGACATCGGCCCCGGGGGCAATGCGGACGCGGTTGGCGATGCGGAAAATATGGGTGTCGACCGCCTGCGTCGGCTGGCCGAACCAGACGTTCAGCACCACATTCGCGGTCTTGCGCCCCACCCCCGGCAAGGATTGCAGCGCGGCACGCGAGCTTGGCACCTCGCCGCCGTAATTCTCGACCAGAATCCGCGACAGGCGCATCACATTGGCGGCCTTCTGGCGGTAAAGGCCGATGGTGCGGATATGGTCGACCAGCCCCTCCTCGCCCAGTTCCAGCATCTGCTGCGGGGTCGAAACCCGGGCGAAAAGCGGGCGGGTGGCGCGGTTCACCCCGGCGTCGGTGGCCTGCGCCGAAAGCGCGACCGCCACCAGAAGCGTGAAGGCGTTGGTATATTTCAGATCGGAAACGGGTTCGGGGTTCGCCTCTCGGAAGCGCGCGAATACGGCCCGTTGCTGGGCGTAAGGCAGGGCAGAGGGTAAAGCGCGGGCCATGCCCCTGCTATGGCGGCAAATTCCGGGCCGGGCAAGGGCCGCGCGGCTGATTTTGCCCGCCCATGCGGCTGCCCGCCCGGGCTTGCCGGGGTGATCTGGAAGGCCGTCATGGTCGGTGCTAGCCTTGACCCGCCCATTTTCGCCGAAGGAGCCCCGCATGTCCTCCGACCGCCTGCCCGTCCAAGGCGCCGCCGACGCGGCCGCCCCGGATCGCGGCCTTACCATCCGCTTTCGCGTGACCCCGGTTCTGCCGGCTGGCCGCCGGGGCGAGGGGGTGACCCTGTGCCTCGGCCGTTTCCAGACCCGTTTCGGCCCGGTTCTTCTGTTGGGCGAGGGCGGCGCGCTGTGGGGGCTCGCGCTAAGTGCCGAGATCGGTGAGGATGCCGCGATGGCGGATATGGCGGCGCGCTGGCCGATGGCGCGGATCGTCGAGGCCCCCGAGGCGATGGAGCCCATTCTCAGCACGCTTTTGCGCGGCGCGGGTGAGCTGCGCGTCGTGCTGACCGGCAGCGATTTTCAACAACGGGTCTGGCGCGCGCTGGCCGAGGTGCCCTATGGGCAAAGGATCAGCTATGGCCAACTGGCCGACCGGATCGGACAGCCGCGCGCCGTCCGCGCCGTGGCCAGCGCCGTCGGGCAGAACCCCGTCGCATGGGTCCTGCCCTGCCATCGCGTCACCCGCGCCGGCGGCGACGGGTCGGGCGGCGGATTTCACTGGGGCCTGTCGATAAAGCGGGCAATGCTTGCCGCCGAACGCGACAACGGCTAGGAATGGCGCCCCGGCGAACGCGGGCCGATCCGGTTTAATCTCGCTAATGTGACGTGTGATCAATGGGTTCTGATGCTTTCGGCTGGCCAGAACATGGAACCCGCCCTAGGATTGGCGCGTTTCGCAGCCGGTAGCCCGGCAACGTTGATCGAACCAGCGTCGGCCTTGGGCCGAGATGACCGTCAAACTGAAAGGTTCACCATGAAAGCCAGAATTTCCCTGTTGGGCGGGGCTGCCGCCCTGATCGCGCTCGGCGCCTGTACCGATCCCTATGCGACCGGCACCGTCGGCACCGCCGGAGGCACGGGCATGTCGAATACCCAGAAAGGCGCCATCGCCGGCGCCGTGATTGGCGGGGTGCTGGGCGGCACCCGCGACAAGGACAAGAACAATCAGGGCCGCGACGCCGCCCGTGGCGCGATCCTTGGTGCCGCAGCCGGCGCGCTTGCCGGCAATATCATGGACAATCAGGCCCGGGCATTGGAGCAGTCGATCCAGAACCCGAACGTCCGCGTCGTGAACAACGGCCAGTATCTGACCGTGACCATGCCGCAGGATGTTCTGTTCGCGACCGACAGCACCGCCGTCAGCTCGGCCAGCCAGTCCGACCTTTACGCGGTCGCCCGCAACCTCCAGCAATATCCGAACACCCGCGTCGAGGTGATCGGCCACACCGATGACACCGGTTCGGCCGCCTATAACCAGGATCTGTCGCAGCGCCGCGCCAGCGCCGTCGCCAATGTGCTGATCGCCGGCGGTGTGCCGACAAGCCGGGTTTCGGCCGTCGGCCGGGGCGAATCGCAGCCGGTCGCATCGAACGCCGATGCCAGCGGCCGGGCGAAGAACCGCCGGGTCGAGCTGATTATCCGCCCGATGTAACTTCGCGCGCATCTGCAAACGCGGAAGGGCCGGGTTCATCCCCGGCCCTTTTGCTTTGGCCGCCGCCGTCGTCGCGCAACCGAACGCCCGCGCGACCAAGGGTGCGCCCGAAATGAAACGCCCCGCCGCATCATCTGCGACGGGGCCAATTGCGTGCCTTTCGGCGGAACCGGTCAGTGCAGACGGTCGGCAACCTCTTTGATCGCGGCGTCTATCTGGGCCGAGCGGCCGCTTGCGTCGCCCTGCCCCGCCAGAACCTGCCCGGCCGCGCCGACGGCAAGCTGCACGGCCTCGTTGCGCACGCGGCGAACCGCATCGGCCTCGGCCGAGCCGATCTGATCCTCGGCCGCCTTCAGACGACGCGCGATCGAGGCTTGCAGATCAAGCTTTGCCTTTTCGGCGGCGGAGCTCGCCTCGCGCCGGGCGCTGGCGATGATGTCGTCGGCCTGAGTCTTCACCTCGCGCTGGCGCCGCTCATAGCTGGCGAACAGCTCCTGCGCTTCTTCACGCAGGCGACGCGCCTCATCCAGATCGGCGCGGATCCCCTCGGCCCGTTTGTCCAGCAAATTGCCGACGATGCTCGGGATCCGGAAGTACAGCAGGATCCCGATGAACAGGATGAAGGCGATGGTGACGATGAAATCCGTGTTGCGCAGCGAAAAGAACGGGCCGGCGGCGGCATAGGCCGGGGCGGCTGCGGCGGCGAACACGGCGCTGATTGCGGTGGTGCGCGTCATCACAGCCCCTTTCCTTTTTCCGTCTGCGCGGTCAGCGCGCGGTCAATCGCGGCCTCGTCGGCGCGACCGCCGAACGAGCGGATGATCTCACTCGCGACATCACGCGCCACCGTACGGGCGTCGGTGGCGGCAGCGGCGCGGATTTCGCCGATGCGCTGTTCGGATTCGGCCGAACGCGCCGCGATCTCGGCATCGGCATGTGCGATGGCCTTGTCCAGCTCGGCCTGAATCTCGGCCCGATTGGCGGCGATGATCTTTTGCGATTCGGCACGCGCGTCGGCCAGCGCCTTGTCATAGGCGGCCTCGGCTTCCTGCGCCTTCTTCTTGTATTCCTCGGCCGCCATCAGGTCGCTGGTGATCGCGCCCTGCCGGTCGGCGATAACCCCGCTGATGCGTGGCAGCGCGACGCGCGACAGCACCCAGTAGATCGCGCAAAGCGAGACGATCAGCCAGAAAATCTGGTTCGGGAAAAGCGCGAAATCAAGTTGCGGCATGCCGGGCGCGCTGGCGGCAGGCTCGGCGCCCTGCGCTGCCGCGCCATGTTCCACAACCGCTGTCGTGGTCTGTTGTGTCAGGCTGAACATATCCTACCCCATGCCTTCGATGGAACAGCAGGCGGGCACGGTTCTCACGCGCCCGCCTCGCCGCAAGGATGGCGAAGGATCAGACCGCGAACATCAGCAGAAGCGCGACGAGGAACGCGAAGATCCCCAGGGCTTCCGCAAAGGCGATGCCGATGAACAGCGTGGCGGTCTGCGACGCAGCGGCCGAGGGGTTGCGCAGCGCGCCAGACAGGAAGTTGCCTGCGACGTTGCCCACACCGATGGCGGCAGCGCCCGAACCGATGGCAGCAAGACCGGCACCGATATACTGGCCAACTTCAGCGATATTCCCTTCCATGAGTATTTTCTCCTTGCGGTTGGAAGTGGTGAATGGGTGGACTGACCGGGGATGCGGCGGGGCGTCAGTGCCCCGGATGCAGCGCGTCTTTCAGATAGACGCAGGTCAGGATGGTGAACACATAGGCCTGAATGAAGCCGACCAGCACCTCAAGCCCGTACATCGCGGTCACGGCGGCGATGGACAGCGGCGAGACCAGCGCGATGGCGGCGAAGCCGGCGAAAACCTTGATCACCGCGTGGCCGGCCATCATGTTGCCGGCAAGTCGGATGGAATGGCTGACCGGGCGGACGAAATAGCTTATGATCTCGATCACGGCCAGGATCGGACGCAGCACCAGGGGCGCCGAGGTGACCCAGAACAGCCCAAGGAAATGGACGCCGTTCTTGACGAAGCCGATCACGGTCACGCTGATGAACACCGCGAGCGCCATGACCCCGGTGACGGCGATATGCGAGGTCGGGGTGAAGGCCTTGGGCAGCAGGCCCAGCATGTTCGAGAAGACGATGAACATGAACAGCGTCATGATATAGGGGAAATACTTCAGACCGTCGCGGCCGGTGACATCCTCGACCATCTTGTGAACCATGCCATAGGCAAGCTCGGCGATGGACTGGAAGCGGTTCGGAACGATGGCGCGGCCGCGGGTGCCCCACGCCAGCAGCGCGGTGATGGCAAGAACGGTCAGCGCCATCCACAGCGTGACGTTGGTCGGCGTATACCAGCTTACCGGCCCCGCGCCGAACAGCGGGTGGATCTCGAATTGAGTCATCGGATGGAACGACAGTCCGCTTTCCGCACCGCTCTGTTCAGTTGCCACCGTCGTCATCCTCTGTTTCGTCCGCCCCCGCCGGGGAGCTGCCGGACGTTTTTCCCGCCTGCGATCCGTCGGCATCCGCCGTCAGCCCGCCACTGATTTCCTTTGCGGTGCGCAGCATCACGTTGATGCCGGCCGCAAATCCCAGAAGAACGAAAACCACCAGAAAGATGGGCATCGTCCCGAACAGGTAATCGAGCCCGAAGCCGATGCCAAAGCCGATACCCAGCCCCGCAACCAACTCGATCACCATGCGCCAGGCCTGATTGGCCTGACTGAAATGCTGTTCCCCGCGCGGCGGCCCTGACGGGTCCCCGCGCGCCTCTGCGATCCGGCGTTCCAGATTGCGCAGACGTTCCCGCCGTGTCGCATCATCCTCGTCCGGGCCGCTCACAGGGTCATTCGCCATCGCTTACATCCCCGTGCCTTTCCGACCCGGTGTCTATGGGCTGGCGCCGCCCATGTCAACAGCCCGTGATGCCGTGCCAACATGTTGCTTTAACGCAATTTTTCGCCTGATCCCGTCGGTCCCGCACCGCCATGTCCCGATCCGGACAATCAACCGCGCGGTTGACCATTGCGGCGGTTTGCCGCCATAGTCGCGGCGATGAGCGACCACCCCGATCCCCTTGACGGCATCTTCGCCGCGCTGGCCGACCCGACGCGCCGCGCGATCCTTTCGATGCTGCTGGAGGACGACATGGCGGTAAGTGATGTCGCCGCACCCTTTCAGATGTCGCTTGCGGCGGTATCGAAGCATCTGGGCGTTCTGGCGCAATGCGGGCTGATCCAGCAGGACCGGCGCGGACGGATCACTTGGTGCAAGCTGAACCCCGACGGGCTGCGCCGCGCCAGTGTCTGGATGCAGGGTTTTGGCCAGTTCGAACCGGTCGATCTGGACGATTTCGAGCGGTTTCTGGAACGTGAGCTTGCCGAGATGGCCGCGGACCTTGGCGACGACCCAACCGGAGATCAGTCCGAGGACGCAGCGGATCCCGGCCAGCGATAGGCGTTCGGCGCCGGTGCCACCCGACCGACAGGCGGTTGCGCCGGCCGGAACACTTCGACCAGCAGCGGATAGCAGGCGGCGGCATCCGAAGAATGCTCGGCCCCGCAATCGCCACCCGGACAGGCCGACAGGCCGCCGATCAGGTCGATCTCGGCGTAAAACTCGATGTAGTCGCCGGGCCGGACCGGGCTTGCCTTCATGAAATACTCGCCGGTATCGCGGGTAAACCCGGTGCACATGAACACGTTCAGCACATCATGCACCAGCGGCTCGGCCGCGCGCGGCTCGATCCCCAGCTCGGCCGCAAGCGCGTTGGTCAGGTTCGAGTGGCAGCAGTGATGATAGTCGCCGCCGCTGAGCAGCCGATGGGTATAGGGGTCGCAACGGGTGCCGATGACGTCGTGAACCGACCCGCCGAATTCGTCGATGCCGTACCAGCCCAGCGTGTCGGCGGTGATCGTCGCCATCGGGCGAAGGTCGGGAAACACCGACCACAGCCGGTCGCCGGTGGTCAGGTGCGAGCCGTGAAGCGCGCGGGTCTTGCCGGAATAGAACCGTTCGGCCGGGTTGGCGGCGGACCAGATGTTCAGATCGCCGACCTGCGGCCCGAGGACGCTTGAGATGCGGAAGAAATCGCCGGCAGAGGCGCGGAAACAGCGCCCTTCGCGCGGCGGAACCGTGATTTCGGCGATCTTGGCGGCACCGGCGCGCAGCGGCTGGATCTGGTCCAGACGCGGGTCGGGCAGGGTTTGCACGGGATAGCAGATCACCGGCCGCACGGCGCGGCGGCGATCGGCATCTGCGGGTTCTTCTGGCGCGGCATCGGGTGTCATGCCCGGATGTTAGGGGCAGCCGCGCAGACCGGCAAGGCCGCGATTACGGTTGCGCCGACCATCTTATCCTGCGCGCGGCAGGGATCGGGCGCCGAGGATCGCCTCAGGCCGCACAATCATAGGCGGCGGCGCGCTCGGTCGTTTCGACCGGGACCGGCTGAGGCTCGTGATAGGCGAACATCTGTTCCAGCGCGGCGCGCGCCTCGGCGGCCTTGCGGGCGGATTTATCGGGGGTGCCCTGCTTGGGGAAATTCCGGATCGGCATGGGTGTCACTTTCGTCAAGTCAACCTCCCTACCCGGCTATATAAAGCGCGCCGCACGGAAATTCCATCCGTGCGACGCTGGGTCATTTCGCCGCGTCCTCATCCCCCGCGGCGGGCGCTGCCTCCTCCTGACGCGCGCGCCGGGACGGACGTGGCGGCGACGGCTGCCCCCACCAGTCCTCGTTCCGGGTGGCTATCATCGTCGCGGCGATGGCAAGGAAGGCCACCGTCGCGCCGGCCAGCAACGCGAAATCGGCGCTTTGCAGGATCAGATACAGCATCGCGTAAAGCACGATCAGCAACGCCGCCAGCACCCAGACCCTGCGGCCCAGCTTCAGGCCGATCCAGCCGAACAGCGTCAAGAGCGCGATCGTCGCCACGCTTGCGCCCAGATAGGCCGGCCCGAAACCGATATGCTCGGCATAGGCGACCATCAGCAGCACGAATACCGATTGCGCCATGCCGATCAGGATATATTGCACTGGATGCGCCGGGCGGCCGGTGACACCGCGTTCGATCAGCAGCACGGTCAGGAAGGTCAGCGCGATCAGCAGAAAGGAATAGCGCGTGGCGCGATAGGCTTTCTGATAGAAATCATTGGGCTGGAAAAAGCTCACCCCAAAGGCCTGTTCACGCTCGGCGAAGGCCATGCTGCCCCGCGTCGCCTGCGGCAATGGCCGGGCCAGATGCGGTATCGTCCATTCCGCGTCGAATCCGCTGTCCGCAACAGTGTAACTGTCGGGCAGGAACGCGCCGGTAAAGCTGGGGTGCGGCCAGTTGCCTTTCATCACCGCATGGGTCAGCCGCCCGACCGGCGACAGTTGCAAGGATTGCGCCCCGTTCACCGACATGCTGAGCTTGAAGCCCTGATCGCCCTGCCGGGGATCGCCGACAAAGGCCTGAATCCCCGCGCCGTCGGAAGACGCCGGATCAATCGCCAACGTCTTGCCGCCACGCGTCAGGCTGGTTTCGCCGCGCAGGCCACGGTTGGATTCAAGCCCCAGCATGACCTTGGCCTTGTCCCATTCGATCGTCGCCCCGCTGTCGATGATGGGGGTGACGTTCGGCATGGTGAAATCAAAATCCAGATCCACCTGCGCGGTATAGACCGGCGCCTCGAATATGCCGCGACGGCGTTCCTCGGTCGTGGTCCCGACGGTCGCATTCAGCCGCTCGGGCAGCAGGACCAAGGGTTCCTGCGCGCCGATCTCGGTCTTTTCACGATTGACCTGCGTCACCGCGCCGGTTGTCGCATCCGTCACCGACTCGGTCACCATCCGCGTGACCGGACCCGAAACCGGGATCACCAGCCGGGGGCCGGTCACGATCTGCGGGCCGCCCCATTCGAGGCCGACATTTTCCTGAACGTCGCGCGAATAGCTCAGCCGCCCGTCGACGATGGCGCCGATCATGAACAGCGGCAGCGCCATGAGCACGACCAAAAGGCCGACGATCAGGAAACGGGTCCCGGTGCGTTGCAACATCTTCTACCCCTTACAAAACGACCGGGCAGATAGTCGCCGCCCTAGACGATCCGTTCAACCATCAAATGCTTGATCTCGGCGATCGCCTTGGCGGGATTGAGGCCCTTGGGGCAGGTATTGGTGCAATTCATGATGGTGTGGCAGCGATACAGCTTGAAGGGATCCTCGAGCGCATCCAGCCGCTCGCCCGTCGCCTCGTCCCGCGAATCGGTGATCCAGCGGTTGGCGGCCAGAAGCGCGGCCGGGCCCAGATAGCGGTCACCGTTCCACCAATAGGACGGACAGGCGGTCGAACAGCAGGCGCAAAGGATGCATTCATAAAGCCCGTCGAGCTGTTTGCGATCCTCGATCGACTGGCGCCATTCACGGGGCGGCGTCGGGCTTTCGGTGATCAGATAGGGTTTCACCGAGGCATGCTGGGCATAGAACATGGTCAGATCCGGGACCAGATCCTTGACCACCGACATATGCGGCAGCGGATAGATGGCGATGTCGCCCTCGATCTCGTCGATGCCATAGATGCAGGCCAGATGATTGCCGCCACCGATGTTCATCGCGCAAGAGCCGCAGATCCCCTCGCGGCAGGAACGGCGGAAGGTCAGCGTCGGGTCGATCTCGTTCTTGATCATGATCAGCGCGTCCAGCACCATCGGGCCGCAGCGATCCATATCGACGTGATAGGTGTCCAGACGCGGGTTTTCACCGCTGTCGGGATCCCAGCGATAGATCTTGAACTTGCGCAGATTGGTGGCGCCCTGCGGCACCGGCCAGGTCTTGCCCACCCGGATCTGCGAGTTTTTAGGAAGGGTGAATTGAACCATGGCTCACTCCTGATGGGCTGGCTTTCCGGCGCCGGAGCGCGTGAATTTGTGAACGGGTATGCCGCGATTGGGCGGCGCGTCGGCGATCAGCCGGTGAATGGCCTGTTTGACCATGGGCGGCGGCGAATGGGCATGGGTGGCCAGCAGGCTGGAGGCGAACAGCTCGGGCGGAAGGTCGTTGGTCAGCCAGCTTTCGCCATGCGGCAACAACCACATCTCCAGCCCCAGATCGCGCAGATAGGTGGCCAGTCCGATGTCGACGTAACCGGCGAAGGGCTCGATCATCTCCATCGGCGGGATCGCCGCGCCGCGGGCCACGGTCGCATTCGTGCACAAAAGATCCATGCCCTTGGATTTGCGGTTCTCGCGGTGGAACCGGAAAAGCTGCCAGCCGGCAAGGCCGTTCATTTTCTCATCGCGCCAGATCAGGCCGATATGGCCGAACGCGCCGTATTCCCAGCCGATGGCCTCGGCCGCGGCGATGGTGGTGCTGACGTAATCGGGCGGATAACCCAGATCGTCGTCGATCAGGAAAACGATGTCGTCGGGGTCGGGGCGGAACCAGAATTTCCCGGCATCCTTCACGTCGCGATCGGGAATGATCGCGGTGACCTTTTCCTCATCCGCGAGATACCCTGGTATCTCGTCATAGCCGTTCAGCACGACAAACAGCCGGTCCACCTGCGGCAGGATCGCACGCACGACGTTCGGCACCAATGCCTGTCGTGGCGGAAAGGTGGCCAGATGCGCCCGGATCATCGTGCCCCCTGCCCCCGCCAGCCGGGTTGTTCGTACAGCGGTCGCGTCGGCATCCGCCCCGAGCGGTTCAGCACGCAGCGGTTGAATGCATCGGCCGGGTCCCGCCCCATGACGTAATCGCTTGAAATCTCGAAGCTCAGACCGGTGCCGACGCGGGTGCGGTGACCATCGGTCGACATGCCGATGCCGACCTTGCCGCGCGGGCCGGTGGCGCGATCGGCGGTGTCCAGACATTGCCGCTCGGCCTGTTCGACCGGCACCGGTCCACAGCCCGCAAGCCCGACCGCCGCAAGGACGGTCAGCCCGGCGATCGCGCACAGGTGCCGGCGGCGTGTCATGCCTGACGGGCCAGCGCGCCGATGCAGGCCGCCGTTTCGGGACGCGAAACGATCCCGGTGGTGATCGAGGCCGCCATCGCCGGGCTTTCGGCGATGCTGACCAGCTCGGCCGTGGTGGCGTTCTTCATGACGCATTCGGTGTAGGGCCCGGTGTTCCGGCCCGGCAGGCGCGAGGCCATCTGCGCCGAAATGGCGGCGCGGGCGCTGTCGCGCGCCATCGCCTCACGGCTGACCGAGGGGGTCGAGCCCCCGGGGGCGCCGACCACGACGCCCTGCCCCATCGGCTGCACACAACCCGCCAGCGTCATAAGCGCGGCACCTGCTGCGATGATAATACCCTTGTTCATATGCTCGTCCTTTTTAACATTGGGCGAACCTGCCCGGTTTACGACTGCGCCGCCTGGGTCACACATGCCTGAACCGCGGGAACGCGGGCCGCCGACCGGGCGTCTTTGCCGGTCACGACGGCCGTCGGCACCTGCAAGGGACGCGAGCTGACAGCGATATCAAAGTTGCCGCCGCCGCCCATGCTGTCAACGCAAGACCTGATTTCCGCATCCGTCAGCAGCGACTCGCCGCCCATGCGCAACTGCGGGGTCTGCTGGTTGCAGCCCGCGAGCGCCAGCGCAGCCAGAATGATCAGTGCCGGGCCCCGCATCAGTAGACCCGCTTCTTCGGCGCGATCCGCGCCGGGTCGATGCCGCCTTCGGACTGCGGCAGGGTCGGATCGACATGGACCGGGCGATAGCCCAGCCGCACCTTGTCGCCATCGACCCAGGCAAGCGTGTGTTTGCGCCAGTTGACGTCGTCCCGGTCGGGATAATCCTCATGGGCGTGGGCGCCGCGCGATTCCTTGCGCGCCTCGGCCGAAACCACGGTGGCCAGCGCGTTCGGCATCAGGTTGGTCAGTTCCAGCGTCTCCATCAGGTCGCTGTTCCAGATCATGCTGCGGTCGGTGACCTTGATGTCCTTCAGCTTGGCGGCGATCTTTTCCATCTTCTTGACGCCCTCGGCCAGCGACTGGTCGGTGCGGAACACCGCCGCGTCCTCTTGCATGGTGCGCTGCATCTCGTCGCGCAGCTCGGCGGTCGGGATGGTTCCGTCGGCAAAGCGCAGCCGGTCGAAGCGGTCCAGCGCTTTGTCCACGCCCTCGGTATAGGTCGGGGGCACCGGCGTGTCGCGTTCGACGATCTGCCCGGCGCGGATCGCGGCGGCGCGGCCAAAGACCACGAGGTCGATCAGGCTGTTCGAGCCAAGCCGGTTCGCGCCGTGGACGCTGGCGCAGCCGGCTTCGCCGACAGCCATCAGGCCGGGGAAAATCCGGTCGGGGTTATCCTCGGTCGGGCTCAGCACCTCGCCCCAGTAATTGGTCGGAATGCCGCCCATGTTATAGTGAACCGTGGGCAGCACCGGGATCGGCTCGCGCGTCACGTCGACACCGGCAAAGATCCGGGCGCTTTCACTGATCCCCGGCAGCCGTTCGTGCAGCGTCTCGGGCGGCAGATGCGACAGATGCAGGAAGATATGGTCCTTTTTCGGACCGACGCCCCTGCCCTCGCGGATTTCAAGCGTCATGCAGCGGCTGACCACGTCGCGGCTGGCCAGATCCTTGTAATGCGGCGCATAGCGTTCCATGAACCGCTCGCCTTCCGAGTTGGTCAGATAGCCACCCTCGCCGCGCGCGCCTTCGGTGATCAGACAGCCCGAGCCATAGATGCCGGTCGGGTGGAACTGGACGAACTCCATATCCTCGAGCGGCAGGCCGGCGCGGGCCACCATGCCGCCGCCGTCGCCGGTGCAGGTATGGGCCGAGGTGGCGCTGAAATAGGAACGGCCATAGCCGCCGGTCGCCAGCACCGTCATCTTGGCGTTGAACACATGGATGGTGCCGTCGTCCAGCTTCCAACACACGACGCCGGTGCAGCGGCCGTCATGGATCAACAGGTCGATTGCGAAATATTCGATGAAGAATTCGGCCTTTTCCTTCAGCGACTGGCCATAGAGCGTGTGCAGGATGGCGTGGCCGGTACGGTCGGCGGCGGCGCAGGTGCGCTGCACGGGCGGGCCTTCACCAAACTCGGTCGTGTGGCCGCCGAAGGGGCGCTGATAGATCTTGCCCTCCTCGGTGCGGCTGAACGGCACGCCGTAATGTTCAAGCTCATAGACCGCCTTCGGGGCCTCGCGCGCCAGATATTCCATGGCGTCGGTGTCGCCCAGCCAGTCCGAGCCCTTGACGGTGTCGTAAAGGTGCCATTGCCAGTTGTCCGGCCCCATGTTGCCAAGGCTGGCGGCGATGCCGCCCTGCGCGGCAACGGTATGGCTGCGGGTCGGAAAGACCTTGGTCACGCAGGCGGTGCGCAGCCCCTGTTCGGCCATGCCCAGCGTGGCGCGCAGGCCAGCACCGCCGGCGCCCACGACGACGACGTCGTAATCATGTGTCTGATACGGATATTCGGTCATCGTCGGGCCTCAGTTCAGGACAAGTTTGGCAAGGGCAAAGACGGTCACCGCGATGACCAGCCACGACAGCGCGACCGACGCGATGATGGCCAGCTTGCGCGCCCCGCCCTTCAGGTAATCGTCGATCATGATCCGGGTGCCCAGAATGAAATGCAAAAGCCCGATCACGATGAACAGGCCGGTGACCACCGACGGGAACGGCCGCGAGAAATGCGCGACCACCCCGGGGTGGTCAAGCCCGATGGCACCACCGACGGCCCAAAGGAAAAACGGCGTCAGCACCGCAAGCGCGACGGCGGTGACGGTCAGCATCCAATGCTGCTGCGTGCCGGTATGGGACGCGCCAAGACCTTCGGCGGCCTTGAGGGGGGTAATGTAGCGCATGTCGGTCCCTCCGCTTACGCGATCACGAAAATCAGCGCGGTCAGCAGCGTCAGCACGCCTGACGCGATGATCACGGCCCAGGACAGGTTCCTTGCCTCGGCAATCTCCATCCCGCGGCCGCTGTCGTACCAGAAATGCCGCAGACCGGCGCAGAAATGGAACCACAGCGCCCAGACCGAACCCAGCAGGATCAGATAGCCGAGCCACGACCGCAGGAACCAGTCGGCGGTGGCGAATGCGCCGGGGCTGGTCGCGGCGGCGACCAGCCACCAGACCACCAGCAGGATGCCGGCCAGCATCCCGTGCCCGGTTATACGGGTCATGATCGAGGTCACCGCCGCGATCGGCAGCCGATAGACCTGCAAATGGGGGGAAAGCGGCCGGTTGCCCCGGTTCACGTCAGCCATAATCGTCATCCCTTCGCTCGGGCCGGCCATGGGCATGCGTACGGCTCGCCCGATCGGCTGGCATGATCCGGTCATACCGAATTTTGCGCCCCTGTCACGGGGGTTTCGCCCAGTTTTTTACCTTTCGGACCGTTTTGCGGCAAGCCGTGATCACAAGAATTGAACCTGTGATCACATAGCCGGTTCAGCGCAACTTCTCGAACGCGTTCTCGAAATCGGGGGACAGGAGAAAGCTGAGCACCGACGGCGTGCCGTCGATTTCGGCCGAGGAAATGTAAAGCGACAGCGCCGGCGCCGCCGAGGTCCCGAAGAACACGACCTCTTGCACAAGGCCGGTGTTCTCCTGCCGGTGAACCAGGGTCGAGCAGGTCTTGAACCCTTCGGGGGCGATTTTCTGCAACCCCTCAAGCGCCTTCTTCATCTGCTCGGACGAGGGATCGCTGCCGGGCGCGACTGCGGCGAAGAATTCGGCGTATTTCCCCGCGATCACAAGCGATTTCGCGTTTTCAAGCAATGGCGTCGCTGCGCCTTCGGTGGGCGGACAGGCGGTATCCTGCGCGGCGGCCATCTGCGCCGAGACCGGCAGCGCCATCAGGGCGAAAGCGGCCACGCGGAAAAGGGTCTGCTTCATGAATCGAACTCCTGCGAACGGCCCCCGGCATAGGGGCTTTCGCGGCAGTGTTGCCGGTCGCGGGACAAAGTGCAAACCCCCGCGCCGATAACCGCCGATCGCCGGTTTACCTTCGGTCGATCAATTCATTACACGCTATTGGTGACCCAATTTCATGTCGGGATGATAAGGGCTGTCGATTTCTTTTGTCACTGCCTGCGCGCAACGCACCACACCGCGCGCGCTGTCAAAGGTGATGCTTGGCGCGCCGTGCAATACCCAGCCCTTGGACAGCGCGGCCGAGACCTTGTGACAGAACGCCGATGTGTCATCCTCGGTCAGCAGGCGATAGATCGTGGTCATGTCGGATTCCTTCGCTTCGGGCGCCGGCGCGGCACCTAGATCCCCTGCCATATAAGCCGCAGCGACACCAGAAGCAGCGCCCATGTGATGAACTGATAAAAGAATTTCTGCGGCATCACCCGCACCAGCCACACCCCCAGCCAGACCGACGCGAAAGCGGGAACACCCAGCAGCGCGGCGATCATCAGGTTGTGGCCCGACAATTGTCCAAGCGCGGCATAGGGGATCAGCTTCACGGCGTTCACGATGGCGAAGAACACCGTGGTCGTGCCGGCGAATTCCAGCGACGGCAGGCGCAGCGGCTGGACATAGACCTGATACGGCGGCCCGCCGGAGTGGCTGACAAAGCTGGTATAGCCGGTCAGCACGCCCCAGAAACTGCCGCGCAGGAAATCGGGCGCCCGCGCCGCCGCCTCCAGCCGCGGCCGGATCAGCGCATTCAGCGCGAAGGCCAGCCCGATCACCCCGACGACGGCGCCGATCCGGTTTTCGGGCACCAGATGCGCCGTGGCCCAGCCAAGCGCGATTCCGACCAGCGCCCCCGGCAAAAGCGAGATGATGACCCGCCGGTTGAAGCTGCGGCGAAAGGCGATCAGTCCGCCGATGTCCGAGATCACATAGACCGGCAGCAAAATCCCCGCGGCCTGTACCGGCGACATGCCAAGCGCCATGATCGGCACCGCAATCGTGCCGACCATGGCCAAGCCACCTTTCGACATGCCCACCGCGACCGCCGCGAGAACCGCAAAAACCCACCCTGCTACGGTCATATCCGTCACGTTCCGCCCCCGCGAACCGGTCCTCCGTCGCCGCGGGCTGCCGCATCTGGACCGGCGGATCGGAAACTTCTCGTCTCATCACACCTTGCACAGCGGGAGGCAAGGGCTTAACCCCTCGGCCCGAAGTTCGTGGATCACAGCAAGGCGGAGGTTCTCATGGCCAGACCCAAGATCGCACTTATCGGCGCAGGCCAGATCGGCGGCACGCTCGCCCATCTGGCAGCCATCAAGGAACTGGGCGATGTCGTCCTGTTCGACATCACCGAGGGCATCCCGCAGGGCAAGGCGCTCGATATCGCCGAGGCGGGGCCGTCCGAAGGTTTCGATGGCACCTTCAAAGGCACCAATGATTACAAGGACATCGCGGGCGCCGACGTGTGCATCGTCACCGCCGGCGTGCCGCGCAAGCCGGGGATGAGCCGCGACGACCTGCTGGGCATCAACCTGAAAGTGATGAAATCGGTCGGCGAAGGCATCAAGGCGCATGCGCCGAAGGCTTTCGTCATCTGCATCACCAACCCGCTGGACGCGATGGTCTGGGCGCTTCAGCAATATTCCGGCCTGCCCACGGAACGCGTGGTCGGCATGGCGGGCGTGCTCGACTCGGCCCGCTTCCGCCACTTCCTGTCGCTGGAATTCGGTGTGTCGATGCGCGATGTCACCGCCTTCGTTCTGGGCGGCCACGGCGACACCATGGTGCCGCTGTCGCGCTATTCGACGGTCGCGGGCATTCCGCTGCCGGATCTGGTCGACATGGGCTGGACCACGCAGGAAAAACTGGATGCGATCATCCAGCGCACCCGTGACGGCGGCGCCGAAATCGTCGGCCTGCTGAAAACCGGCAGCGCCTTCTATGCCCCGGCGACCAGCGCCATCGAGATGGCGGAAAGCTATCTGAAGGACCAAAAGCGGGTTCTGCCCTGCGCCGCCTATGTCAAGGGCGCTTACGGCCTGAAGGGTCTGTATGTGGGCGTGCCGACGGTGATCGGCGCCAAGGGCGTCGAGAAGGTCATCGACATCAAGCTGGACCGGGCCGAGCAGGAGATGTTCGACAAGTCGGTCTCGGCCGTCAAAGGGCTGGTCGAAGCCTGCAAGGCGATTGATCCGACGCTGGGATAAGATCCCGCTGCACTGATCAAGCCATTAAGATCGTGCCGGGTTTTCAGACGAGAACCCGGCACTTTCATATTGAATCGAATGCCGCTAATTTGATCACGCAGGCTGGGCGGAACGGCACCGGAAAGGTGCCAGGTTTTGCCGTAACCCAACAGAAATGTTATGTGATTTCGGAGCGATTGTATGTCTTCAATTCCCGGTAATACCTCGACCAACGCGACCATAGGCGTCGGCCAAATCAAACGGTCCTTCCTGACGGCGGGCGATGATTCGGACTGGTACCGCGCGAAACTGCTTCAAGGGCTGGATTATGGCTTCGTGTTGTCAGGCGACGGCAGCGCCAATTCGCTGCCCACGCCCGACCTGCGGCTTCGTGACCAGTTCGGCGATGTGCTTGCGGGGGGAAGCAACTCTTCCTGGTCCAGCATCTCCCTGACCTATCACGCCGGAACCACCGCGTTCTTTTATGTCGATGTAGGCGCGGGCGACACCGATGCGGGGAATTACGTGCTGCGCTGGGTCGGAAATGACGTGGTCCGTGACGACCGCGCGACCAACCAGACCCTGGCCATCGGCCAGACCAAGACCGGCATGGTCGATGTCGCCGGCGACAACGACTGGTACAAGGTCAATCTGAAGGTCGGCCTGGACTATGCCTGGCAGGTATCGCGCGACGGCTCGTCCAATCCCGCCGACACGCCCGACCTGTATCTGCGCGACAATCTGGGCAACACTCTGGCGGGCAGCTCGAACTATTCCTCATCGGCGTTCACCGTCAACTACACCTCGGACCGGACGGCCAGCTATTACGTCGATATCGGCGATTCCGATGACGGCGGGTTCGTGCTGCGCTGGCTCGGCAACGACACCATCATGCGCAACTTCTATACCACCGCCGGGGTAACCCCGAACGGCCAGATGGCAAGTGCGCTCGACACCTCGTCGGACAGCGACTGGATCAAGGTGCAGATGAAGGCCGGGCTGACCTATGGCTTCACGGTCAGCGGCAACGGCACCTCGAACAGCGTCTCGACCCCCGACATGGATCTGGTCGATTCGAACGGTAACGTGCTGGTAAGCGGGACGAATTATTCCTATAGCAGCAATACCATCACCTATACGCCGACCAGCGGCGGCAGCTATGCGCTGGACGTCCACGACAGCGGCGGGAGCACCGGCGGTTACGTGGTCAAGGCCCATGGCAGCGACCGGATCGTGAATTCGGTCGCGACGACCGCGCATCTGGCCGACGGCGGCAGCATCAACGGCAAGATCGACGTCGCCACCGATTCGGACTGGTACAATTTCGATGCGAAATCCGGCGTCACCTATAACTTCCGCATCTCCGGCGTCGGCAGCCAGCCCTCGGGGTCGGTCGATCTGGTGCTGCGGGACGCGAACGGCAACCAGATCGACTATGTCAGCGACGTCACGCCCGGCGAGTCCGGCATCATCACATGGCAGGCGACCACGACCGGGCGGGTCTATCTGGACGTGAACGGCGATTATGCATCCGACGCCGGTAATTTCGGCCTGTCTGTGGTGTCGACCAGCCCGCTGCTGAAGGGCACCAACAATGCCGACAACCTGACCGGCGGCAACAACAACACCGTGATCCGCGGCCTTGCCGGCAATGACCGGCTGAACGGCGCCGGCGGCAATGATCAGGTGTATGGCGATCAGGGCAATGACACGCTGCTGGGCGGCAACGGCAACGACTTGCTGCTGGGCGGTGCCGGCAATGACCGGCTGTACGGGGACGCCGGCGCCGACCAGCTGCGTGGCGAGGCCGGCAATGACATTCTGTTCGGCGGCGCGGATCGGGACGTCTTTGTCTTTGCCCAGAATGGCGGAACCGACCATATCGCCGATTTTCAGAACGGTCTGGACCGCATTCGCATCGACGATGGCGCGACGAATTACAATCAACTGTCCATCGTGCAGGCCGGCAGTGATGTGGTGGTGAAATCCAGCAATTTCGTCATCTATATCGACGATACCCAGCGGTCCCAGATCGACGCCTCGGATTTCCTCTTCACCTGAGCCGCCGATCCGGTTTCGGTTCCGGTCAAGATAAGCGACGGTGCCGGCTATACAGCCGGCGCCGTTTCCGGTTAGGATAGGTCATTAGCCGGGGACGGCCCCGGCCTTTTTGACCATTAACCGGACGGGTCGCTCGGGTGAACGTCCTGCTGGGACTGGAATTTGATGACCGCATAGCTTGTCGCGCATAGGCAAGACCAATGCCAAAGGGCCGCATCACCCGATTTGCCGCCGTCTGCCATTTGACGGAAGGGTTTGACGATGCCAGATATTCCAGGTGACCTCACGACCGACGCCGCAATTCGCCCTAATCAGACGGTAAGCTCTGCACTTGAAACGACCGGCGATCATGACTGGTGGAAGGTCTCTCTTCAGGGCGGCCTGACCTATGGCTTCCGCTTCATCACTGACGGCAGCGCGAGCGCCCTGCCCGATCCTGACCTGGCGCTGCGCAATTTTACCGGCACCGTCCAGCGACAGGTGATCAATGACACCTTCAACCCGACAATTTTCAGTTATACTGCCTCGGGGTCGGGTCCGATTTTTTTGGATATATTCGACTCGGGCGGCGATACCGGCATTTACAATCTGGAGTTCATCGCCACCGATGTCATCCGCGGTGACAGGTGGACCGACCAACTTGTGTCGGATGCTCCGCTGACCACCTTTAACGGCAGGATTGAAGTTGCAGGCGACACCGACTGGTTCCGCGCCAACGTCAAGGCGGGCTACGACTATCAATGGCGGGTCGACGCCGATCCGGCAACCGGCTTTGTGCCGCAGGTTCAGCTGGTCGATATCAACGGCAATGTGGTGCAGGAAGCCCAAACCGACGCAGCGACCGGCGCCCAGTATCTGACCTATTCGGCCACCGCACCCACGGCGCTGTTCGTGAAGGTCGGCAACGCCAACGGGGCCGGCGATTATTCGGTGACACAGGTGTCGTACGACGAGGTCCCCGACGTGCCTCACTCGGAAACCGATTACGCGTACAGTTCGAGGATCGATTCCCCGCAGGACAGTGACTGGCTGCAAGAGAACCTGAGCGCGGGCCTGACCTCGAAATTCACGATAACGCCGGCCTGGGACGGGTTCACAGCCATCAAGGTAACGTTGCGCGATGCCGCAGGGAACGCGGTGGGTGAAACCCTTGTAAACAGCCCGGACAGCCCCACGGTGACCTATATCTATACCCCCACCGAGGCGGGCCGGTATTATTTGGACGTAGAGGGTAACGGGTCCGTTGGTCAAACCGGCCGCTACATGTATTCGCATTGGGACGATTATATCCGGGGCGACATCTATACGACCAAAACTCTGGTCGACGGCGCAACCGTCGATCCGAAATACTTTTCCAGCAGGATCGAAATGGCGGGCGACAGCGACTGGTTTAAGTTTCAGGCGACAGAGGGCATCACATATACGTTTAATGCGATCAGCTCGTATGAAACCGGCGCGATGGTGATGAATATACGCGATGCCAGCGGCGCAATCATCGCTTCGGATAGCGGCAATTCCGCAAGCGACTCGCTCGCAACGCTAAAATTGCAGGCGGGCGCCACCGAAACCTGGTTCATAGACATCCAGATGGCGGGCGACGGAACCGGAGGATACCGACTGAACGCCATTTCCACCGCACCTGAGCTGCGAGCAACCTGGGACTATCCCGACCTGAGGGGTGGCGGCCTTGATACTACGATCTATGGTCATTCGCGTAACAACGTCCTCGACGGCGGCGGCGGCAATGATACCCTGTACGGTGGCGCCGGTTATGACACGCTGTTCGGAAATATCGGCAATGACTATCTCGATGGCGGCCAAGGCGGCTCTGGCCCAGCCTACATGATGGACGAGCTTTATGGCGGGGACGGGAACGATACCCTGAAAGGTCGGGACGGACGGGACGTGCTGGACGGCGGCAATGGCGATGACCAGCTATTCGCCGGCCTCGAAAATGATCGGTTGGCCGGCGGGGCCGGAAACGACAGGCTCGACGGAGGCGATGGCCGCGACATCATCTTCGGTGGCAGCGGAAACGACATGCTGCTGGGCGGTGCGGGCCGGGATACGCTTATTGGGGGTTCCGGCGCCGACCTGTTCGTCTTTGCCGCAAATGGCGGCGTCGACCGGATCGACGATTTTGAAAATGGCTTCGACCGTATCCGCATCGACGACGGCGCGAGATCTTATGACCAGCTGTCGATCGAGCAATACAATGATTACGTAGTGATCCAGTCGTCGAATTTCGTCATCTATATCGACGATACCCAGCGGTCCCAGATCGACGCCTCGGATTTCCTGTTCGCCTGAGCCGCCTATCCGGTTTCGGTTCCGGTCAAGACAAGAGACGGCGCCGGCTATACAGCCGGCGCCTTTTCCGGTTAGGATAGGTCATTAGCCGGGGACGGCCCCCGGCCTTGTTGACCATTAACCGGACGGGTCGCTCGGGTGACCGTCTTGCTGGCACTGGAATTTGATGACCGCATAGCTTGTCGCGCACAGGCAAGACCGATGCCAAAGGGCCGCATGACCCGATTTGCCCCCGTCTGCCATTTGACGGAAGGGTTTGACGATGCCGGATATTCCAGGTGACGACACGACCGAGGCCAACATATTTCCCGGTCTGACGGTAAGATCCGCACTTGAAACCACAGGCGATCATGACTGGTTTAGGCTCGCGGCCTCGGCCGGTATCACCTATGGTTTCCGCTTCATCGGCACCGGCAGTGCAGAGACGCTGCCCGACCCCGATCTGGCCTTGCGCAACGCGGCCGGCGTCGTCCAGTTTCAATACATCAACGACAATTTCAACTCGACCTATCTGAGCTTCACGCCGAAAGGATCGGGGACGATTTTCGCGGATGTGTTCGACTCGGGCGGCGATACCGGCACCTATATACTGACGCTCAGTGCTGAGGACGTCATCCGCAACGACAGGTGGACCGACAAGATTTTGTCGAATTCTCCGCAGACCGCCTTTGAAAGCAGGATAGATCTTCCCGGCGACGCCGACTGGTTCCGCGCCAACGTGAAGGCCGGTCTTGACTATCAATGGCGCGTCGATCCCGATCCGGTAACCGGCTTCATGCCAACGGTTCAGTTGGTCGATATCAACGGCAATGTGGTGCAGGAAGCCCAGAAAGACGCGGCGGGCGCGCAATATCTGACCTATACGGCCACCGCACCCACGGCGCTGTTCGTGAAGGTCGGCACCGCGACCGGGGGGGTCGGCGATTATACGGTGACGCAGATATCGGATGACAAGGGCTACAACGTGCCGAACTCCAACCAGACCAATTGGCCCTATACGATAGACTCGCCAAACGACAGCGATTGGTATGCCCAGGATTTGAAGGCCGGCCTTATCAGCACGTGGGTGGTGGATCCGACACGCTTCGGAGGCGCCAAGGACATCAAGGTAACGTTGCGGGATGCGGCCGGAAACGCAGTTACCGAGACCGTTGTATCAAGCGCATCCAACCCGACGCCGACCATCGTTTATAAGGCGACTGAGAGTGGGCGGTATTATCTGGACGTGGAAGGAAATGGCCCGCTAGGCCAGACCGGCAATTATTATATCCTGTCGGATTATGATGATATCAGAGGCGACGCTCTGACCGCCGAAACGCTGGCTGACGGTCAGACCCTTGCCTTTGTTAGCTACGACGACCCCGTCAGCTACGATATCGAAGCACCGGGTGACAGCGACTGGTTCAAGTTTCAGGCAGTCGCCGGGACGACATATAAGTTCGACGTGACCGGCTACATCAGTTCTGACTATCCCGATGCGGACGTGCTTGTGAATGTCCGCAACGCAGATGGCGCGATCATCGCGTCGGCGACCGGTTCTGATGTTACATCGCTGACGTTAACCGCCAATACCAATGAACGTTGGTTTGTCGACGTCCAGATGACCAATGAAGGTGTCGGAGGTTACAGGGTTCTGGCCACGTCGACCGCGCCGGTTCTTTATGCGACATGGGCGGTTCCCGACCTTACCGGCGGATGGAAGGATACCACGATTTACGGCCATGCCGGCGACAATCGGCTGGATGGCGGGGACGGCAACGATAAGCTTTACGGTGGCTACGGCGACGATAGCTTATACGGCGGTAACGGAAACGACTATCTTGATGGCGGCCCCGATTCGCCGACGTCGGGCTGGAAGCAGTTCCTTTACGGAGGTGAGGGAAACGACACGTTGAAGGGCGGCGCCGGCCCCATTGATGAATTGTACGGCGATGGCGGCAACGACCTGATCTTCGGCGGTGCCGGCGTCGATGGATTGCATGGCGGCGACGGCGACGACACGCTGTACGGCGGGACCGGATATGACAGGCTTGACGGCGGCAACGGCAATGACCGCCTGTCGGGCGAGAACGGCGGTGATTACCTTTATGGCGGCGAAGGAAACGACACGCTCGACGGTGGGTCGGGGGATGACGGACTTAATGGTGGTGCCGGAAACGATACGCTGATCGGCGGGGCTGGGAATGATAGCCTTTATGATGTCGAAGGCGGCTTTGACAGCCTGTCCGGCGGGGACGGGAACGACACTCTGCAAGGCGGTGCGGGTCGTGATACGCTTTCCGGCGGTGCCGGCGCCGACCAGTTCGTCTTCTATCGGAATGCCGGCACCGACAGGATCACGGATTTCGAAGACGGTATCGACCATATCCGCCTTTACGACGGTTCGAAATCCTATGAGGATTTGTCGATCCGGCAATACGGCGACGACGTGCTGATCAATTCGTCGAATATCGCGATCATTATCGAAAATACGCAACGATCCGCTATCGACGCCTCGGACTTTCAGTTTGTAGGATGACCCCGATCATCAACAGGTAGTCAGAGGTAACGGTTGAAATGACGAAATACGGTTTGGTTGCCGACCGCAAGCTGCGGCGGTCGGCGCTGGTGTCGGGTCTGGCGGTGGCGTCGCTGCTGTTCGGTGCGCAGGTATCGTTGGCGCAGGTCACGCAGAATCAGCCGGTCGAGGCACCGGCGGAGGCTCCGGTTACCGAGAATGCGCCGGTCGAGGCCCCCGCCACCGAAGCGCCCGCCACCGAAGCGCCAGCCGGGGAAGCGCCAAGCGATGATGCCGCCTCTGACATGCCCCGGGATCCGGACGCGGCGGCCACGGAAGACGCCGACGATAAAACCGTGCCGTCGGGACCGCCGGCCGAGCCCGCCCCCGAACCCGATCCGATTTCCGCCCAGATCGGCCGCGAGGGGCTGAAGGCGACCGCGAAGTCGCTGGCCGCCCTGCCCGACCCGACCGATGCCCAGCGGTTCGCGCTTGCCGGGGTTCAATTCCTGTCCGGCGTCGAATCCGCCCTGCAACTGCGCTGGCAGATGGATCTGAGCACGCAGGTGTCCGACCTGCCGCTGCTGCGGCTGCCGCTGCCACCCAACCCGGACCCGAAACCGTTCCGCCCGGAATCGGTGAAAGAGCTGTTCGTAGCCGTGGACAACAGCATGATCGAAGCCCGCAAAGCGCTGGTTCCGCTTGGAAAAGACGATTTCGGCCTGACCATCGCGCTGGATGATCTGTGGTTCGATATCGACAGCAACGGGGTGCGCGACGACAGTGAATCGCTGATGCCGATCCTGACGTCGCTGATGGGCGGTATCGGCGTCGATGATCAGGCGCAGGCGCTGCCGGTGGTGCGGTTCGACCGCGCCGATGCGGATTGGCTTCTGGCCTATACCCACATGCTTTCAGGCGTGTCCTCGGTCGTGCAGGCCTATGATCCGACCGAGGCCATCGCCCGTGTCACCGAGGCGCGGAAGAAATTCGGCTACATGACCGCGGGCGAGATGTACGGCATGTACGTGCCGCTTGATTTTGTCGATGCCGCCGCCGTCATCGTCCGCTCGCTGCGCGGTCAGCCGAATGTCGAAAAGGCGACCCGGGCCAAATCCGAGTTTCTGGCCATGTTCGCGGCCAACAAGTCGTTCTGGAAGCGGGTGGAGACCGAGACCGACAATCAGGCCGAATGGATCCCGAACGCCCGCCAGCAATCGGCGATGGGGATCGAGCTGCCCCCCGAAACCGGCGAGATGTGGCAGGCGGTGCTGACCGAGGGCGAGGATATCCTGAACGGCAGGACCTTGCTGCCCTTCTGGCGCGGCAATTTCGGGATCAACGTCGGCAGGATGTTCACCGATCCGCGCCCCATCGACCTGATCGACTGGTTTCAGGGTGCGGGCGCGCTGCCCTATCTCGAATCCGGCAAGATCGCCTCTTTCGAGGCGGCGCGGCGCTTTGGCGATCTGTTCTATGGCAACGGGATGCTGGTCAGCCTGTGGCTGAACTGACGGCCTCGGCGTCGAAACCATAACGGTCGCGGGCCCGGGCGATAAGCTCGGGTTCGCGCCGGATCAACGCGCGGTCGAACGCGGCGGGGCTCAGGTCCACCTTGTCGCCGAAAACCTGCCGCACCGCGCCGGGAATGTCGGGCGCGTCGTCATGCAACAGCTTTTTTCGCGACAACGCCCGGACCTGCCGGTGCGACAGCCCCTGACACAGCCAATGCATGTCGCGCACGGCGTTTGGATCACCGGCCGCCGCCGCCATGTCGCTGTACTGCGCCCGGCGGTAATCGCCATAGGCGACCTGCGGCCCCTTCACCACGGTCATTTCCCGGCGCAGCATCTTCAGCGCGTAATGCAGCGGCGTCAGCCCGTCGAAATGCATCAGAAACACCGATTTCGAGGGCGCATAGGGAATATCGTTGACCGTGACGTGATAATCGCGCAGCGGGAAATGCACCCCCAGCGCATAGGGGTGGCCGGTGCGGGTGATCGCTTTGCCCGCGACATGGCCGGTCAATCCCCGGTTCAGATAGCGCGCGCCAAAGCCGTATATCTCGAAGGCCGCGTCGCCTCTGTCTTTCCAGTCGCTGCGAAACTGGCCGCTGAAGATATGCGCGGGGGTTTCCCGGCTTAGAAAAACCCGCTCATGCACCAGAAGCCGCCGCCAATGCTTGTTGGGGTCGGAATGGGCAAGATCGGTGCGCAGCGGTCTTACCTGATGAAGAAACTCGTCGGCGTCGCAATGCAGCATCCAGTCGGCGCGGCTGGCCTGATAGGCGTGGGTCGCCATGTATTTCTGCCGCCCCTGATGGCGCAGCGGGCGCTGGTTCTGCCAGCTGTCGGCCCAGCCGTCCTGACCGGCGATCCAGACCCGCACATCCCCGACCCCGGCCAGAAGGTCCTGCGTTTCGGCGTCCGGGCGATCAAGGCAGACATGCACCTCGGAGGCGCCCTGCACCAGATGATGGGCGACAAAGGCGGCGGTCAGGGCGGCGGGCTCATCGACCAGGGCGACGACCCCCCAACTGGGTCCGGTTTCCGTCATCTTGTCCCCGATATCGCCGCGCCTTTTACCCGTCCGCATTGGTAAACTGACGGCATTCCGGTTTCAACCGGCGAGGGGTCGCTCGCGCGCACGTGAGCTTGTGATCACACGTATTCTGGGCGTGATCACAAACCGGCAAATCTTTGCCCAATCGTTGGATTTCGGTTTTTCGGGCCGGTCTGATATGCAAAAACGGCCTGCAAAGGAACCTGAAAGGGGATTGGGTGAATGAATATTCACGAATACCAGGCCAAGGCGCTGCTCAAGCAATACGGTGCCCCGGTATCGGATGGCCGCGTCGTGCTCAAGGCCGATGAGGCCAAGCGCGCCGCCGGCGAACTCGACGGGCCGCTGTGGGTCGTCAAGGCGCAGATCCACGCCGGCGGCCGCGGCAAGGGTCATTTCGCCGAAAAGGAAGCCGGTGAAAAAGGCGGCGTGCGCCTGGCCAAATCCCCGACCGAGGCCGAGGAACTGACCCGCCAGATTCTGGGCCGCACCCTGATCACGCATCAGACCGGCCCCGCCGGCAAGCAGGTCAACCGCGTCTATATCGAGGACGGCAGCGACATTGAACGCGAACTGTATCTGGCGCTGCTGGTCGATCGCGGCACCTCGCGCATCAGTTTCGTCGCCTCGACCGAGGGCGGCATGGACATCGAGGAAGTCGCCGCCAAGACCCCCGAAAAGATCGTCAGCTTCAGCGTCGATCCGGCCTCGGGCCTGTCCGATTTCCACGGCCGCCGCGTCGCCTTCGCCCTTGGGCTGGAAGGCCAGCAGGTCAAGCAATGCGTGGCGCTGATCCGCAACCTGTATCGCATGTTCGTCGAAAAGGACATGGAGATGCTGGAGATCAACCCGCTGATCGTGACCACCGACGGCAACCTGAAATGCCTCGACGCGAAGATGGGCTTTGATAATAACGCGCTGTATCGCCAGCCCGAGATCATGGCGCTGCGCGACGAGACCGAGGAGGATCCCAAGGAGCTCGCCGCCTCGAAGTTCGATCTGAACTATATCGCGCTGGACGGCGAGATCGGCTGCATGGTGAACGGCGCCGGTCTGGCCATGGCCACCATGGACATCATCAAGCTGTATGGCGCGGAGCCCGCGAACTTCCTGGACGTCGGCGGCGGCGCCAGCAAGGAAAAGGTGACCGAGGCGTTCAAGATCATCACCAGCGATCCGAACGTCAAAGGCATCCTCGTGAACATCTTCGGTGGCATCATGCGCAACGACATCATCGCCGAGGGCATCGTCGCCGCGGTGAAAGAGGTCGGCCTGAAGGTTCCGCTGGTCGTGCGCCTGGAAGGCACCAATGTCGAGGAAGGCAAGCGCATCATCCGCGAAAGCGGGCTGAACGTGATCCCCGCCGACAACCTGTCGGACGCGGCCGAGAAGATCGTGAAAGCGGTGAAGGGGTAAGATGAACGCCCAGATTGCCCTTGCCGTGGTCGGTTTTGCTGTCACCGTCTGGGTGGCATTCCTGACCTTGGCGGCCGAGGCGACAAGGCGAACCCGCAACGCCAGTTCATTGCTGGTCGGACGCCGCCAGATCGCAAGCAAACTCGGTCTCGGGGCAATCGAGCGTATTGGCCAACACCCCGCCTCACTCACCGCGCAAATCTGGGTTCTGAGGGTACTTACCCTTGCTGCCCTTTGCTTTACCGGCTGGCATCTCGTCAGCGCACTCATATACGAATAGGAGCCAACCGAATGGCCATTCTCGTAGACAAGAACACCAAGGTCATCACTCAAGGGATCACCGGATCCCAAGGCACCTTCCACACCGAACAGGCGATCGCCTACGGCACCAAGATGGTCGGCGGCGTGACGCCCGGCAAGGGCGGGACCGAGCATCTGGGGTTGCCGGTGTTCAACTCGGTCCATGAAGCCGTCGCCAAGACCGGCGCCACCGCGACCGCGATCTATGTGCCGCCGCCTTTCGCAGCGGATTCGATCCTCGAGGCCATCGACGCCGAAATCCCGCTGATCGTCGCCATCACCGAGGGCATCCCGGTCTTGGACATGATGAAGGTCAAGCGCGCGCTGGAAGGGTCGAAATCGACGCTGATCGGGCCGAACTGCCCCGGCATCATGACCCCCGACGAATGCAAGATCGGCATCATGCCCGGCAATATCTTCAAGCGCGGCTCGGTCGGCGTGGTCTCGCGTTCGGGCACGCTGACCTATGAGGCGGTGAAGCAGACCTCGGATGTGGGTCTGGGCCAGTCATCGGCCGTCGGTATCGGCGGCGACCCGATCAAGGGGATGGAGCATATCGACGTGCTGCGCTTGTTCCTTGACGACCCGGAAACGGAATCGATCATCATGATCGGCGAAATCGGCGGTTCGGCCGAGGAAGAAGCCGCCGAATTCCTGGCCGAGATGAAGAAAAAGGGTGTCTGGAAGCCCACCGCCGGCTTCATCGCCGGCCGCACCGCGCCCAAGGGGCGCCGCATGGGCCACGCCGGTGCGATCGTGTCGGGCGGCAAGGGCGACGCGGAATCGAAGATCGAGGCGATGAAGTCCGCCGGCATCATCGTCGCCGACAGCCCCGCCGGTCTGGGCGAGGCGGTTCTGAAAGCCATCGGCAAGTAAAGGTGAACGAAATGCCTCCGGCCCGCGTTCGGGATATGAGATGGAACGGCTAGGCAGCATAGATACCGACAAACCTCCCGCTGCGCGCGGGCGGGTTTTGCGGCATGCCGTGGCGGGTGCCACGGTTTTGTCGTTGCTGTTGGTGTCTGCCTGTGGCCGTGGCGGCCGCCCGACCGAGGACGTGCTGCCCGGCGGCATTCCCGCCCGCACCGATCTGCACCGGGCGTCGTCCCTGCCGCCGCAGGCGATCCGAACCGTCGCGCGGCGGGATTTCGGCTGGCGGGTGATCTATCACCCCGGTTCGGCCCCCGCGAACGCGGATCAGCAGGCGGCGGTCGCGCTGTGCCGGCTGGAGAACCGCCGGGTCGACCGGATCGAGCACGTCGCCTCGGCCGCGCCCGGCGACGATCCCGGCACCCGGCTGATCGACATATTCTGTGGATGAGCGGCGCATGAACATCACCTCCGCCATCACCGCAGGTTTCGCAGGCACGTTCCGCTGGAAAGCTCGCGCCACCCGCGCCGAATACTGGCTGTTCCTGCCGGTGGGGCTACTGCTTCCCGCCCTGACGATGACGGCTGTGACCGCGCTTGGCTTCGGCGTCGGGATCGCGATCGTGGCCGGGTTGGCGGCGCTTCTGCCGCTGGTCGCGGTGACCTCGCGCCGCGCGCTTGATACCGGGGCGACGATCGCGGCGACGCTCGAACCGACACTGGACCTGATCGGCCTTATCGGTTGGGTCTGGCTGACCAGGATGACCGGCACCAGCCTTTACGCCGCATTGAACGCGGCCGACGGGCCGGCCGGTTTCGGCACGATGTGGCTGTTCCTGATCACCATGCCGGTCATGGTGCTGATCGGCCTTTCCATTTTCCTGCGCGGGCTGATCCGGGGCGCTGCCCTGTTCAGCCAGATGGCAGAACCTTCTCAACCTGGCCCCAACAAATACGGACCCAACCCTTCCGAGGTTCAACAATGACCGAGCAACCGAAAACCGCCGATTTCCGCGACAGTTCGTTCCTTCAGGGCACGAACGCATCCTATGTGGAACAGCTTTACGGCCAGTGGGCCAATGATCCGGCGTCGGTGGACGCGGCATGGGATGAATTCTTCAGTGATCTCGGCGATGATGGCGGCACCGTCAAGCGCGAGGCGAAGGGCGCAAGCTGGCGTCGCCCCGACTGGCCGCCGGCGCCTTCGGACGAACAGACCGCGGCGCTAACCGGCGAATGGCCGATGTCGTCGAACGCCGCGGCGCAGGTCGCCATCGACAAGATCGCGGGCAAGGCCGAGGCCCGGGGCATCACCCTGTCGGATGAACAGCTTCGCCGCGCGGTTCTGGACAGTATCCGGGCGATCATGCTGATCCGCGCCTATCGCATCCGCGGCCATCTGTTCGCCGATCTCGATCCGCTGGGCCTGCGCGAAATGCCCCCGCTGGGCGAGCTGGACCCGGCGACCTATGGCTTCACCGCCGCCGATATCGACCGGCCGATCTTCATCGACAATGTGCTGGGCCTGCAGATCGCCTCGATCCGCCAGATTGTCGAGTTGATGAAGCGCACCTATTGCGGCACTTTCGCGCTGCAATTCATGCATATCTCGGACCCCGAACAGGCGGCATGGCTGAAAGAGCGGATCGAGGGTTACGGCAAGGAAATCGCCTTCACCCGCGAAGGCCGCCGCGCGATCCTGAACAAGCTGGTCGAGGCCGAGGGATTCGAGAAATTCTGCCACGTCAAGTTCATGGGCACCAAGCGCTTCGGCCTTGACGGCGGCGAGGCGCTGATCCCGGCGATGGAACAGATCATCAAGCGCGGTGGCGCGCTTGGCGTGAAGGACGTGGTCATCGGCATGCCCCACCGGGGCCGCCTGTCGGTGCTGGCCAATGTGCTGAACAAACCCTTCCGCGCCATCTTCCACGAATTCCAGGGCGGCAGCTACAAGCCCGACGACGTGGACGGCTCGGGCGACGTGAAATATCACCTCGGCGCGTCCTCGGACCGCGAGTTCGACGGCAATATCGTCCACCTGTCGCTGACCGCGAACCCCAGCCATCTCGAGGCCGCCGACCCCGTGGTGCTGGGCAAGGCCCGCGCCAAGCAGGACCAGCTTGGCGACCAGCGCGAACGGACCGCCGTCATGCCGATCCTGCTGCATGGCGATGCCGCCTTTGCCGGTCAGGGTGTGGTGGCCGAGTGTTTCGGCCTGTCGGGCCTGCGCGGCCACCGTACCGGCGGGACTATCCATATCGTGGTGAACAACCAGATCGGCTTCACCACCGCGCCCAGCTTCAGCCGCTCGTCGCCCTATCCGACCGACATCGCGCTGATGGTCGAGGCGCCGATCTTCCACGTCAACGGCGATGACCCGGAAGCCGTGGTCCATGCCGCCAAGGTGGCGACCGAGTTCCGGCAGAAATTTCACAAGGACGTGGTCATCGACATCTTCTGTTATCGCCGCTTCGGCCATAACGAGGGTGACGAACCGATGTTCACCAACCCGGCGATGTACAAGAACATCAAGGGCCACAAGACCACGTTGCAGCTTTACACCGACCGGCTGGTCGCCGACGGGCTTATCCCCGAAGGCGAGATCGAGGATATGAAGGCCGCTTTTCAGGCGCATCTGAACGAAGAGTTCGAGATGGGCAAGAACTTCAAGCCGAACAAGGCCGACTGGCTGGACGGCCGCTGGTCGGGGCTGGAGCGCGAAGGGGCGGAATATATCGCCGGCAAGACCGGGATCAGCAAGAAGGCGATGACCGAGATCGGTCAGGCGCTGACCACGCCGCCGCCGGGCTTTGATCTGCACAAGACCGTCGGGCGGCTTCTGGAAGCCAAGCAGAAGATGTTCCAGAGCGGCGAGGGTTTCGACTGGGCCACGGCCGAGGCGCTGGCTTTCGGAAGCCTGTTGCTGGAAGGCAATCCGGTGCGCCTCTCCGGTCAGGACAGCACGCGGGGCACCTTCAGCCAGCGCCATTCGGCCTTTATCGACCAGACCACCGAGGAACGCTATTATCCCCTGAACCACATCCGCGACGGTCAGGCCCGGTACGAGGTCATCGACTCGATGCTGTCGGAATATGCGGTGCTGGGCTTCGAATACGGCTATTCGCTGGCCGAACCCAATGCGCTGGTGATGTGGGAAGCGCAGTTCGGCGACTTCGCCAACGGCGCCCAGATCATGTTCGACCAGTTCATCAGCTCGGGCGAAAAGAAATGGCTGCGCATGTCGGGTCTGGTGATGCTCCTGCCCCACGGTTACGAGGGTCAGGGCCCCGAACACAGCTCGGCCCGGCTGGAACGCTGGTTGCAGATGTCGGCCGAAGACAACTGGATCGTCGCCAATTGCACCACGCCGGCCAACTATTTCCACATCCTGCGCCGGCAATTGCGCCGCGGCTTCCGCAAGCCCTTGGTGCTGATGACGCCGAAATCACTGTTGCGCCACCCGATGGCGCTTAGCACGGCCAAGGATTTCCTGACCGGCAGCACGTTCCACCGGGTGCTGTGGGACGATGCCCAACAGGGCGTATCGACCACCACGCTGAAGCCGGATTCCGAAATCCGCCGCGTCGTCATCTGCTCGGGCAAGGTCTATTATGATCTTCTGGCCGCGCGGGACGAAGCCGGGCTGGACGATGTCTATCTGCTGCGGCTTGAGCAGTTCTATCCCTTCCCGGCACAGTCGATGTCGCGCGAACTCGATCGCTTCAAGAACGCCGAATTCATCTGGTGTCAGGAAGAGCCGAAGAACCAGGGCGCATGGTCCTTTGTCGAGCCGAATATCGAATGGGTCCTGAACCGCATCGGCGCCAAGAACAGCCGCGCCAGCTATGCCGGCCGCGCGGCGGCGGCCTCGGTCGCGACCGGCCTTGCCTCGCGCCACAAGGCCGAGCAGGAGCAGCTTGTGTTCGACGCGCTCGGCATTGAAAGGCAGAAGGCATGAGCATCGAGGTCCGCGTCCCGACCCTGGGCGAAAGCGTGACCGAGGCGACGGTCGCGACATGGTTCAAGAAGCCGGGCGATACCGTCGCCGCCGATGAAATGCTTTGCGAGCTGGAAACCGACAAGGTCACCGTCGAGGTCCCCTCGCCCGGCGCCGGCGTGCTTGCCGAAATCGTCGTGCCGGAAGGGCAGACCGTCGCGGCCGGCGGCTTGCTTGCCATGCTTGATGAACAGGGGGCCAAGGCGGCTGCCGCCTCCTCTGCCCCCGACCGTTCCACCGAACCAGCCGAAACCGGAAAAGCCCAGACGCCCCGCAAGGCCAAGGCCGAAGAAACTGAAAGCGAGACCAGCGCAATGAGCGGAAACAACATCGACGTAATGGTGCCCACGCTGGGCGAAAGCGTGACCGAGGCAACCGTCGCCACATGGTTCAAGAAGGTCGGCGATGCCGTCACCCAGGACGAGATGCTGTGCGAGCTTGAGACCGACAAGGTATCGGTCGAAGTGCCCGCCCCGGCCTCGGGGGTGCTGGCCGAGATTCTGGCGCAGGAAGGCGAAACCGTCGCCGCAAACGCGCGTCTGGCGATCATCACCGAAGGTGCATCCGCCGGCGCGCCCGCCAAATCCGGCGCCAAGCCGAAGGCCGGGGACGAGCCCGACACCCCCGCCCCCGAGGACACCAGCGATGCCCATGGCGTCAAGGCCGAGGATGTCGGCTCGCCCGGCGCCGGCCCCGAAGAGGTCAAGGTGCGCGATGATGTGGAAGACGCGCCGTCCGCCAAAAAGGCCATGGCCGAGGCCGGCCTGAAGGACAGCGAGGTCAAGGGCACCGGCCGCGATGGCCGGATCATGAAGGAAGACGTGGCCGCCGCCAAGGCCGCGCCGCGCCCGGCCGCGGCGCCGGCTTCCGCACCGGCCGCTTCGTCCGACCCGCCGGCCCCGGCTTCGATCCCCCGCGCCCCTTCCTCGGCCGAGGACGCGGCGCGCGAGGAACGGGTCAAGATGACCCGGCTGCGCGCCACCATCGCCCGGCGCCTGAAAGACGCCCAGAACACCGCCGCCATGCTGACCACCTATAACGAGGCGGACATGAAGGCGATCATGGACCTGCGCAACGAATACAAGGACGCCTTCGAGAAGAAGCACAAGGTCAAGCTGGGCTTCATGTCCTTCTTCGTGAAGGCCTGCACCCACGCGCTGAAGGAAGTGCCCGAGGTCAATGCCGAGATCGACGGCGGCGACGTGGTTTATAAAAACTACGTCAACATGGGCGTCGCGGTCGGCACGCCGCAGGGTCTGGTGGTTCCGGTCGTGCGCGACGCCGATCAGAAATCCTTCGCGCAGATCGAAAAGGAAATCGCCGAACTGGGTCTGCGCGCCCGCGACGGCAAGCTGACCATGGCGGAAATGCAGGGCGGCACCTTCACCATCTCCAACGGCGGCGTCTATGGCTCGCTGATGTCCTCGCCGATCCTGAACCCGCCGCAGTCGGGCATTCTGGGCATGCACAAGATCCAGGACCGCCCGGTCGTGGTTGGCGGCGAGATCGTCATCCGCCCGATGATGTATCTGGCGCTGTCCTATGACCACCGCATCGTGGACGGCAAGGGCGCGGTGACGTTCCTTGTGCGGGTGAAAGAGGCGCTTGAGGATCCGCGGCGGTTGCTGATGGATCTGTAATACAGACAGGATGCGCGCGATGGATAATCTTCAAAAGTCTGAAGCAGTTATCGCGCGCATTTTGGCACATGTTGCTGAGAATGGGCTCCAACCGTCTGAACTTACTAACGATACATTGGAATTGGATGCCGAGATGGCGCCTTTTTTTGTCGCCTGTTACGATTGGCTGGAAGCCGAGGGTATCGTACGGTCAACGAATATTTCGCGTACGTTAAATGGGCATATTTACGTAACAAACCCCGCGATCACGGCGTACGGCTTTCGGCTTCTTGGACAAGGCGTAAGTTTGGGTGGAGAAAATACAACGCTAGGCGCTGCGGTGAAAGAGGTCTCGACTGGACGCTCTTTCTCACAGATCGGCGAACTTATTGGGGGCATACTTGGAGCCTTCACCAAGTCAATTAGCTCATAAGGGCCTCTGGAGATCGGCCCCGCCCGACCGCCCCCCCGGGCGGGCGCTTCGCTTCCACCCGCGGTCGGTCGCTGCCCTGATTTCTCGAGACAGAACGCCACTTCTGGAATGTGCGACCTGATGTCCCCCAGTTTCACCGATCTGGAACCGGCCGTCTGGCAAGCCGTATCTCGCGCCGACCGCGCGTTTCTGTCGGCCACTATGGCGCCCGATTTCTTTGAACTCGGACGCTCGGGGCGGCGCTATTCGCGCGACGATATCCTGTCGGGCATGGATCAACAGCCCGGCGTCGTGACCGTTCTGCACGACATCGATACCCATATGCTTTCGCCGCAGATCGCGCTGGTAACCTATGTCTCCGAAGTGCGCTATGACCGGGGTACCGAGTGGGCAAATCGCAGTTCGCTCTGGGATCGGTCATCGGGCGAATGGCGGTTGCGCTTTCATCAGGGAACCCCGATCGAGCCGCTGCAAAAGGCGCCCGCATGACCGCCCCCCGCCACTGGATCGGCGTCGTTTCCCGCGAACACGTCCTTATCGGCGTCGCGGGCGGTTTCGCGATGCTGAACCACGGCAAGCTTGCGCCCCTGAAACGCATCGCGCCCGGCGATACCCTGATCTATTACTCGCCCAAGACCAGCTATCCCGATGGCGCGTCTCTCAAGGCGTTCACCGCGATCGGCACCGTGGCCGACCGGCCGCCCTATCAGGCCGAGATGGGCGCGGGCGGCATGGGCTATCGCATTGATGTCGCATGGCTTCCTGCAACCGAGACGCCGATTGCCGCGTTGACTGACAGGCTGGAGTTCACCCGGGGAAACTGGGGGATGCTGGCGCGCAGGGGGTTGTTTCCGATCTCAACCCACGATCAAGATGTAATCCGGGCCGCGATGACGGCCAGTTGAAAGGAGCTTTCGATGAACCAGTTGCTGGTCCGCTATGACATCGGCGATTTCGCCACGTTCAAGACCGCCTTCGACAATGACGCCGAGGATCGCGGCAATAACGGTCTGTCGCTGCTGCAACTGTGGCGCGAGGGCAATGCGCGGGCATGGGCGTTGTATCAGGTTGGCAACGGCGCCCGCGCCCGCGCCTATCTGGACGGCGCGGCGGCCGTGTTCAACAGCCAGGCCGGCGTCACCTCGACCGAGGTTCATCTGCTGGAAACTGCCTGAGACCATGCGGCGCGCCGTCCTGCTTTGCGTGGTGCTGGCCGTGGCGATGCCGGTCGCGGCGGCCGGCTATACGCGCGCCATGCGAAGCCATTCGGGCACCGCGCCCGGGATGGCACCGGCAGCCGAGCAGGCGGACCGCATCATCGTCGACAAACCGGCGCGGCTGATGCGGTTGACGCGCGGCGACAAGGTCATTCGCAGCTATGCGATCAGCCTCGGCGGCGCGCCCACCGGCCACAAGATCCGCGCCGGAGACGAGCGCACCCCCGAAGGCCTGTATCGCATCGACTGGCGCAACGCGGGCTCGATCGCCCATCTGTCGATGCATATATCCTATCCCGAACCGCGGGATGTGGCGGCCGCCAAGGCGCGGGGCGACGACCCCGGCGGCGCGATCATGATCCACGGCATGCTGAACGGCTGGGGCTGGATCGGCGGCGCGCATCGTCTGGTCGACTGGACGAATGGCTGCATCGCCGTAACCAACGCTGAAATGCGTGAAATCTGGGCGCTGGTCCCGGACGGAACGCCGATCGAAATAAGGGGTCAGGACATATGACGACCGAGCTTACCGTTCTTGCGCTGGCGGCGCTGTTGCAACTGATCCAGATCGGCCTTGCGGCGGCGGTAATGAACAAGGATGTGGGCGCGGACTGGAATGCCGGGCCGCGCGATACCCAACCCGAATTTTCACCCATGACCGGGCGGCTGCGCCGCGCGGTCGACAACCATTTCGAAGGGCTGTTGCTGTTCACCATCGCCGTTGTGGTGGTGGTGCTTTCGAACAGCCAGAGCTGGCTGACGGCGACTTGCGCATGGGTCTATCTTCTGGCGCGCATCGCCTATGTGCCCGCCTATGCCTTTGGACTGTCGCCGTGGCGCTCGGTCATCTGGGGGGTCGGGACGCTGGCCACCGTGATCATGCTGCTTGCGGGGCTGTTCTGATGCAGGGTACGCTGTTACCGACGGTGCTGGCCCTATCGGCCTTCGCGATAGGGGCCGATGCAGCGCAGGCCGATACGGATCTGGTCCCCGGAACTTATCTGCGTCAGACCAAGCGTTGGGATCCTGACCTTCGACGGTTCATGAACGGTACCTCACCCGGCGAGGGAGAGGCCTGTTTTCTGGTGGTCTCGCGTGACGAAACCGAGGTTACGTTGCGGCAGGTCAGTGGCGATTTCTACGAATGGTGGTCTGGCAATACCATCGGCCCGGGTCGGGAAGACGTATGGTTTGACAGTGACGAATTCAAAGCGCAGAACCCCGGCAAACCTGCGCTGACCCAGATCCGGACGATTTTCGAGACAGTGCAATCCTGCCAACCGACTTCCTGAATGAGGACGAAAGCAATGCCCACCTATGACCTTATCGTGATCGGCTCCGGCCCCGGCGGCTATGTCTGCGCAATCCGCGCCGCCCAGCTTGGCCTGAAGGTCGCCTGTGTCGAGGGCCGCGAGACCTTGGGTGGAACCTGTCTGAACGTCGGCTGCATCCCCTCCAAGGCGCTTCTGCATGCAAGCCATATGTTGCACGAAGCCCAGCACAATTTCGCCCGCATGGGCTTGATCGGCAATGCGCCAGATGTCGATTGGGATGGCATGCAGGGCTACAAGGCCGAAACCGTGACCACCAACACCAAGGGCATCGAATTCCTGTTCAAGAAAAACAAGATTGACTGGATCAAGGGCTGGGCCACGATCGAGGCGCCGGGCAAGGTCAAGGTCGGCGACACCGTTTATGACACCAAGGCCATCGTCATCGCCACCGGCTCCGAGCCGTCGCCGCTGAAAGGGGTCGAGGTCGACAATGACAAGGGCGCCGTGGTCGATTCGACCGGCGCGCTGGTATTGGCGCGGGTTCCGAAAACCATGGCCGTGATCGGCGCCGGCGTTATCGGGCTGGAGCTAGGTTCGGCCTATGCGCGGCTTGGCACCAAGGTCACCGTGATCGAATATCTGGACAACATCACCCCCGGCATGGACGGCGAGGTGCAGAAACAGTTCCAGAAAATCCTTAGCAAGCAGGGTCTGACCTTCATCATGGGCGCCGCCGTTCAATCGGCGGCGAATGGCAAGGTCACCTACAAGCTGCGCAAGGATGACAGCGAACACAGCCTTGATGCCGATGTGGTTCTGGTCGCCACCGGCCGGCGCCCCTATGTCGACGGGTTGGGGCTGGAGGCTCTGGGCGTCGCCATGACCGATCGCGGGCAGATCAAGATCGACGATCACTGGCAGACGAACGTCCCCGGCATCTATGCCATCGGCGACTGCGTTCCCGGCCCGATGCTGGCCCATAAGGCCGAGGATGAGGGCATGGCCGCCGCCGAGGTCATCGCCGGCAAGCAGGGTCATGTGAACTATGACGTGATCCCCGGCGTGATCTATACCACCCCCGAGGTCGCCAGCGTCGGCCTGACCGAGGAAGCCGCCAAGGAATCCGGCCGGAAGATCAAGATCGGCAAATTCCCGTTTCTCGGCAATGCCCGCGCCAAGGCCATGTTCCAAAGCGAGGGTTTCGTGAAGCTGATCGCCGATGCCGATACCGACCGGATCCTCGGCTGCCACATCATCGGTCCGAACGCGGGCGAGATGATCCACGAAATTTGCGTGGCAATGGAATTCGGCGCCGCGGCCGAGGATGTCGCGATGACCTGCCACGCCCACCCGACCACCTCGGAAGCGGTGCGCGAGGCGGCTTTGGCCTGTGGCGACGGGGCGATCCACGCCTAGTCTGCGGGCGAACGCCCTACCCTCATAAACGCCTGATGCCCGGTCAAAAGCCGGGCATTTTCTTTCGGCGAATGAGGGCCGGAACGCCCCGCGCGCGCCGCGTGTGCGCCCCTTTGCCGCACCCGGATCGGATCGGCCCCGGGTTTTCCCCGGCACGGTGCCGGGCGCGGATCGTCGGGATCCGCGCGCCGTGAAATCCCGAACCTGCTCAGCCTTGCGGGTTGGTCCACCACGGCCCATGCGGCGCGTCCTTGCCGTCCAGCCGCTCATAGCCGTGCGCGCCAAAGAAATCGCGCTGCGCCTGTATCATGTTGGCCGAACCGCGCGGCGTGCGCATGCTGTCGAACCACGACAGCCCCGCCGCCAGCGCCGGCACCGCTATGCCTGCCGCCGTGGCCGCGATCACCACCTGACGCAGCGCGGCCTCGTTCTGTTTCACCATCGCGGTAAAGGGCGCCGCGAAGATCAGGTTTTCTCCCGGCGTTTTTTCCAGCGCGGTCGCCATGTCGTTCAACATGGCCGAGCGGATGATGCAGCCGGCCCGCCAGATTTTCGCGATGGTGGGCATCGGCAGATCCCAGGAAAATTCGGCCGCCGCGCGCGAAAGCATGTCGAAACCTTGCGCATAGCACAGGATCTTGCCCGCGATCAGGGCTTGCTCCAGCACCGTCGTATCCAGCGCGCCTTTCGGCAGCGGTTGCGGCTGCGGTCCGAAAACCTCGGCGCCGTGCTTGCGCGCCTTGACCTGCGCGGAAAGATTGCGCGCCACGACCGCCGCCTCGATCACCGGGATCGCGACGGCGAGCTTCTGCGCCTCGATCACGGTCCAGCGGCCGGTGCCCTTCTGTCCAGCGGCGTCAAGGATCTGATCCAGCATCGGCCCGCCGCTGATCGGATCGACGGCGCGGGCAACCTTGCCGGAAATCTCGATCAGATATGAGGCGAGCGGCCCCTTGTTCCACGCCTCGAAGGTCTCGGCAATCCCGGTGCTGTCGAAACCCATGCCGTCGCGCATCAGGGCATAGGTTTCGGCGATCATCTCCATATCAGCGTATTCGATGCCGTTATGGACCATCTTCACGAAATGACCCGCACCGCCCGGACCCATCAGCGCGGCACAGGCCTCGCCCTCGTATTTGGCCGAGATCGCCTGAAGCATTTCGCCCACGCGATCCCATTGCGCCACGGTCCCGCCCGCCATGATCGAAGGCCCGTGACGCGCGCCGTCTTCGCCCCCGGAGACGCCGATGCCCATGAAATCATAGGGCTGATCCTTGGCCTCGGCGACGCGGCGTTCGGTGTCAGTGTAATTGGCGTTGCCCGCATCAATGATCAGATCGCCCTTTTGCAACAGCGGCGCCAGCGCCTTGACCTGCTGATCGACCACCGGCCCCGCCGGCACCATCAGGATGATGGCGCGCGGCGGCGTGATGGCGGCGACCAGTTCGGCCAGCGTCTTGGTGGGCACCAGCCGCGCGGCCAGCGGGCCGGCCTCTTGCATGAAACTGTCGGTGACCGCCGGGGTCCGGTTGAACACGGCGATCGGATAGCCGTGTTCGGCGATGTTCAGCGCAAGCGCCCCGCCCATGGTGCCAAGCCCGATCAGCCCGAAATGAGGTGCGTTTTCCATGAATTAGTTCCGATCCCCGGCAATAAGTTGTTCCGCGACACAGATCCGCGGCATGTGGACCGGGTTTCGATCCGGCGCGCAGACGCAGCCGTCGCATCCCCGGTATTCACCGCTATGCGTGATGCGGCGCTTTTCGTCAATCCGGCCGCCGTGACGGGTGGAAGGCGCACCCATATCGAAGGACATCGTGTTCAGCGACCCTTACCATCGGCACCCGGTGGCCCGGACAGATGCAGCAATGCGACGATCTGATCGACCATCGCCATGACCGGCTGATCTATGCTGATGGTGATGGCGTTTTCATCGCCGTCAGGCACTTCCAGCGTCTGAAGCTGGCTTTGCAACAGCGCCGGCGGCATGTAATGCGCGGTGCGGGCCTGCATCCTCGATTGCAGCAGCGACTCGGGTCCGGTCAGATAGACGAACGCCAGATCGGCGTGCCCCGAGGTATGGCGCAACCGGTCGCGATAGACCCGGCGCAGCGCCGAACAGCCAAGGATAAGCCCCTCGGACGCGTCGCGCAGCGCCTGCCCGCACAGGTCCAGCCACGGCCAGCGATCATCATCGGTCAGCGGCTGGCCATTGCGCATTTTTTCGACGTTGCGCGCCGGATGCAGGTCGTCCCCGTCGCGATAGCGCAGCCCGATCCGCTGCGACAGCGCCAGCCCGACCGAGCTTTTGCCAGAGCCCGACACCCCCATCACGACGATATGGCGGGGATCACGGCGAAGCGCGGAGGGTTCAGTCGACATGGGTTTCTGGTCCGTAAGCGAAAATTGAGAAAATCGGCAAGGAAGCGGGTCGTCCCGGAACCGCCCGCGTGACGACCCGACCGCCATCGGGGCGGCCTGCCGCGATTCGGGGCGCCACGATTCGTGCCGTCGTGCGGCAGATCATCAGGTCGGGACCGGTCCGGATCAAACGCGCCTCCACCATGGTTTCAGCCATCATACCGATGCGACAAAGCGACGGATAGGGTCGAGTGAGAAGGAACGCCATCAATGCCGCAAAGGCGGCAAAATCATTTCGTTACGGCTTTGCTCGGCCTCTTATCCGGGCTTGTGCGCAGGCTTCATGCGAATGATTTGCAATTGTATTTATTGACTTTTTTCTTGAACTCCGCCGCTTTCCCCGGTACCAGACACCCATCGGGGAGTAGCGACCGCCAGCGATGGCGGAGGCGCGTCAACATACTCGCGAGGCGGTTTTCTCGCGTGGCGTGACCGGTCCGAAGGGCTTTGCGAGACCGTGGCGGTGGGACTCTGCGGGCGGGGTCCATCCATCGCCCGGATCAGCCCAGAGGAACACCGCATGTCACCGATTTCCATCGGCGTAATCGCCGTCTCGATGTCTGTCGACGCTTTCATCGCCTCGATCGGAAAAGGCGCCGGCGCACGGCGCCCCAATTTCAGGAACGCGATCCGCACCGGGGCCATTTTCGGCATCGTCGAAACCGTCACGCCGCTGATCGGCTGGGCGGCGGGCATGGCCGCCAGCCAGTCCGTCGCCGCCATCGACCACTGGATCGCCTTCGTGCTGCTGGCCGCGGTGGGCATCCGCATGGTGCTTCAGGCGGCGCAGAACCGGGATAAGGATGAGGGCGCATCGTCAGCGACGCTTTGGGCGACCGTCGCCACCGCCGTCGGCACCTCGATCGACGCGATGGCGGTCGGCGTGTCGCTTGCGTTCCTTGACGTCAACATCATCGTGATCGCCGTCGCCATCGGCGTCGCCACCATGGTGATGAGCTCGACCGGCATGCTGGCCGGCCGTTTTCTCGGCAAACGCCTTGGCCGCATCGCCGAGATGCTTGGCGGTATCGCGCTGGTCGGGCTGGGCGCAACGATCCTGTTTCAGCACCTGACCGGCGCCTGACCGATCGGTTACGGCCGGTCCTGCCCCCGCCTTAGCGGATGCCGTCGATCGGCGGCGGCGGGACCGGCTGGGTCACAAGGTAATTCTTGCGCTTTTCATAGAAAGCGTTGCCCCCGGCGACGAGCACATAGTGCATGTTGTCATAGGAAAACCGATAGCCCTGGGCGTGGAAGAACATGGCGTTGCCGATCAGCGGATGACGTTCGCCGGCCAGCACCGCCCGGGCGGCCTCGCGCACCTCGGGCAGCGCCTTCGAGTTCATCTTGCGGGTCATCACCCCCGGCGCGAACTGGTTCTTCTGACCGACAACGCCGCAGACCGTGTTCGGAAACTTCTCGGACTCGACCCGGTTCATCACCACGCTGCCCACCGCGATCAATCCGTCGCGGCTGGAGCGGTTGGATTCGAAGAACATCGCCCGTTCCATGCACTCAAGCGCGGTTTTGCGGCCGCCGAAGGAACCCGATGAAATGCCCGAACATCCCGAAAGCGCGACAAGCGCGACAAGCGCGACAAGGCCGGTTGCGGCAAGCCGCGACCGTGAGGTCTGAGGTGTCATTGGTTTTGCCTGCACTGCCCGTTTTTTTCTTTTTGTCTCGCGAACGGGCGGATTTTTCAACTGTAAAGCGCAGCGGCGCCACGCTTTTCCCCCCGTCCGGCATAGTAGCGCCGATCACGGACGCCGCATCGGGGGCACCGGGGGGCACCGGACGGACGTTGACATGCAAATGGGCGGGCCCATGCAGGACCCGCCCGATCTGTCGCCCGGCGGCCGCCTAGAGGGCGTCTTCATTTAAGGGATTCCCATAGGGTTTGAGTTCTGATTCAAGATCTAAAACGG